>JANLRE010000553.1:0-1331 GCA_031368205.1 Fimbriiglobus sp.
CGAGCACAGGTACACCCCGCCGAACCCGAGTTCGATACCGGACAAGTTTACGCCGTTATCCAGCACGACGGTTTTCTTGTCATGCACGCCGTCGCCGTCGGTGTCTTCGAGAATCACCACGCGGTCCCGACCGCCCTTCCCGTCCTGACTCCACTTCGGGTACATCACGCATTCCACCACCCACATCCGGCCACGGTCGTCGAAGGTGAACGCGATCGGTTGTACCACGTCCGGCTCGCCCGCAAACAGCGTCGTCTTGAAGCCGGGGGGCGCCTTGAATTTGCTAGCCGCCGTTGCGACCGGGGCCGGGCCGTCGGCACGGCAATGGGGAATGAAGTGCAACGAAAGCGGGACACACAGTAACAGTGGCAGAAGCAGGAGTCGCATGGAAGAGTTCCGTATTCGAGTAGGAAGCAGATCGTGCAGGTTGGTATGATACCAGCGAACGAAGGAGGATGGGAGATGACCACCGCCACGGTGTCGAAACTGATTACGGCTGAAGAGTTCATGACGTTGCCGCAACCGGCAGACGGCTCGAAGGAAGAGCTTGTGCGAGGAGAGATTGTCACCATGCCGCCTACGAAGCAAGAACACGGTCTGGTTCAGGCACAAATTGTGTACTTGTTGAAAAGCACCGTAAGTCCCAATCGAAGTGGTTGGGTCGGCAGTGAATCGGGCGTGATCTTGGAACGCGATCCGGACTCCGTGCGTGGCCCCGATGTCTACTTCTTCGGCATCGAGCGGATGCCGACCCGTCCTTCCGGATACGCGGAAATCGCACCGGATTTGGCCGTTGAAATCCGCTCCCCGGACGACCGACCGGGACGAAGGCGTGAAAAGATTCGCGCGTATCTGGCTGCCGGAACGCGGATCGTGTGGGACGTGAACCCGGAAGACCGCTGCGTAACGGTTTACTCCGGCACCCAACGCGGCGTCGTTTACGACGACACGGACACGATCGACGGCGGTGACGTGCTTCCCGCCTTTTCCTGTCCCGTCGCCGACTTCTTCACCTAACCTGTTCGAGAGCTTTCGCCATGCCGCACGTTCTCTCCGACGCGCAAGTGCGTGACTACCACGCCGACGGGTACGTTTTGGCCAAGAACCTCTTCGATAGCGCGGAGATCGAACTCTTGCATCGAGCCGCGAAGGAAGATCACGAACTCGATAAACGCTCATTCGGGCGTGCGGACGGGGAAGGGGGCACGGTGCGGCTGTCGCTGTGGAACCATCCGGGGGACGGGATTTACGGCATGTTCGCCCGGTGCGAGCGGGTGGTGCGGTCGTGCGAAAAGTTGCTCGGCGGGGAGGTGTACCACTACCACTCCAAG
>JANLRE010001004.1:0-1741 GCA_031368205.1 Fimbriiglobus sp.
CCGACTGTCCCGGTGCGTGGTGCCGACGGCCGGACTCAGGATATGGTTGTCGATCCGTCGATGTTCGACCGACCTGTTACTGTGAATGAATGGCGAGACGCCCAACACGACAATCCCACCGTCGTTCAGACGCGGCTCGGCGAACCACCCATCCCTGCGAATGGCGGGAGTGGTTATTGGCCAGGGGCGGACCCACCAGGAGGGGTCGATGCTCATGCACAGGAAACAATGGAAGATTACAAACGGCGTGAAGGCACGCGCGGGAATTAAGATTATCAATGTCGAGGGGTCGCCGATTTCGATCCCACGAAAATCAGTACCCCAGATGCGATTTTGCATTAGATTGAATCAGTGAGGTGTGATGATGGCAGACCCAGTAATTGACCGAGCAAAACTCCTAATCGTCAGCGACCTAACGGAATCCGACACCGTGGCGACACTCACCTTTGTCGACAAAACGACCGCCACGTTGCCGAAAACCGAGAAAGAGTACGACTACTTCCTCAAACTCATCAAACGGGGTTATGAGCGAAAGCACCCGGTCTTGCTGACGATCAGCAATGGCAAAACCGTCACTGATGTCGGGCGGAGTGATAGTGACATCACGGTGTCACTGCTCGATGACGACGCCAATCGACGGGTCAAGGTGATGTTCCAAGGGCACGACGGGACGTACTTTTTGCAGCGTGACCACGCCGATTTTGACAAGCTGCACAAACTGTTGACCGATTCGGTTGCGAACAAAAAGCGGCTCTGGTTTGCTGCTCGCAAGCCGTCGTTGATTCTTGACGACTTGATGGAATACACCGACCCAAAGGAATAATGCTGGTCCCGAGAGATGCGAACGGAAGCCTACAAAAGAGAGTAGCCCAGGTCGGAGTCGAACCGACAACACGCACGGTTTAAGGGTGCTGCGTCTACCTATTGCGCCACTGGGCTAAGTTCGTCAGGTCAGTACGGGAGGAAGGAATCGAACCTTCATTGTCGGTTCCAAAGACCGATGGCTTACCGTTAGCCGACTCCCGTGAAGCGTGAACAACAGCGGTGGCAGGAGTCGAACCTGCACGAGGCGCTTTAACAGAGCGCTGCCATACCGTTAGGCGACACCGCTAGGTGTGGGAAAAGTTATCGCTGGTTGGAATTGCGTTGCAATGGATTACCCAAACCGCTTGGCAGCAGTGGATTCAATCCGCGCGTGAATGGGAACCGTTTCATGATCGAACCGCGTGGGGGTGTCTCGTGCCTGACAGGGGAGGGACACGAGACATGCGGAGTGGTTCGCGGCGGCGGGGGAAACTTTTTGGTAGGTTACGTCGTGCCGGGTGCGGAAGCAACGGGATGGGCACTATGCGGATCTGAAGTTACAAGCCGAACCAGGCTTACACTGAGCTACTTATCGGCCCTACCGTATGACCGGAACAGGTAGTCGGTGCCCCGTGCTGAGGCATGGCAGCCCGCACACTCCGCCAACCGGCCCCTCGTCACTGCGCGATCGGGGACAAGCGTGACGAATGCGTATTCCCAATCGCCCCCGTCCAAATCAAACCCCGCTGTCTGCTTGGCCATCACAGCGTACCCCTGCAACGGACCCGACGCCAACCGGTCGGCGTACTTCTCCTTGACGACGACCGCGCCGACCGGGAGCGGCTTGCCATCGCGGAACGCGGCGATGGCATCTGGGCTGACACGCACGACAATCGAGTATCCTGCGTGCAGACCGTGCAGTTTGGCGTCCAGCGCT
>JANLRE010001070.1:0-3049 GCA_031368205.1 Fimbriiglobus sp.
GAAGCGCATCTCTACCGCTCAAACTATCTCCAGGTCGAAAAACGGTTCGACCCCGAAGCGATCCTCGTGGCGACAAAAGACGTGGCATTTGTCCGGGAGAAATTTCCGAACCATGCCGAGGCGATCCTTGCGTCGTCTCAGTTGGCTCTCGCACGCGGAATCCGAAATCCAGCGACACTCGATGCCGAACGGGAAACGGCCCGCAAAGAACTCAAGGTCGGCCGCGAGTTGCACCCCGCTGATATTCAGTTTTCCTTAGCTGAGGCTGAACTCGAACTCCAATCGGGGCGTAGGGAGACGGCGGGAAATGCCCTGGCACAAGCGGAACAGCTTGCAATTAAAAGCAAGAGCATTGAAGAGCTATGGTACGTCGCCAATCAATACGTGACGGTCGGCAAGGTCGTTGAAGCGGAGCGCGTCCTCACGAAGTTGAACGGCACGGGGATTTTGCCGTTCTTGATTGAATACATCGAAGCCCGAATTGCGATGACGCGATCCAAATGGAACGACGCGGTTGTGCGGTTGGAACGAGTCCGCAAAGAAAAAGACTTCGTGCGGATGACCGAATACGCATTGAACGCGGACCTCTGTTTAGCACAGTGTTACGCAAACCTTGGGAATCAGGACAAACGACTGGAATCCTTGGTCCGTGCCCTGAAAATCGCTCCGGGAACACTCGACATTCGCTTAGCCGAGGCGGACGCACGGATGGCGCTAGGTCAGATCGAAGAAGCGTTGGGCCTCTACATGACGCTGGCCGACCAATCCGTCGGCGCGCGGTTCAACGCCGTGTCGATTTCCCTAACGCAAGCGAACAGCCTTACCAACAAAAAGATCGACTGGACGCCGATTCAAAAACTCCTGGACGGGACGCCAGAAACTGCGAAATCGTCGCCGCAATTCTGGCTGCTATCGGTCGAACTTCTATTGGCCCAGAATCGCGTGCCTGAGGCACGCAAAGTTCTGGAATCCGCACGGGACAATCAACCCACACTCCCTGTTTTTTGGCTGGCCCTCGCGGAACTGAGTCTCCGTGAAAACGATCTGGCCAAAGCAGAAACGAGCTTAGCAGAGGCGGAAAACAAGTTCGGCGACCGTGTGGATATTCGACTTCTCAAAGGTCGAATTGCGCTGACCCGAGACGGCAATTCCGCGATCAAATTCGTCCAGTCCCTCGAACAGAAAATGGAGGACTTTACGACTCCTGACCAAAACCGCCTCCTGCTCGGATTGTCGGCGCTGTACGGACGCCTTTCGGCGATGGATGAAACACGACGTGTTCTGAGTGAGCTTGCTCGCCGTTTGCCGGAAGACCTCGTCGTGCAGTTGCAATTACTCGACGCACTCGGTGAAAAAGACGACCAAAAAGCCATTGAATCGCTTGTCGATCAAATCCGTCGGCAAGAAGGCGAGGACGGAGCCGCTTGGCGGTATGCCGACGCGGTTCGGCAGCACCTCCTGGCGATCAAGGGGAATAACCCTACTGCCGAAGCAGCTGCTCGCTCCCGATTGGCCGAAGTTCGTTCCCGACGGCCGGACTGGGAACGAGTTGCTGTTTTGGAGGGGATTATTGAGGACAGTCAACAGCACGTCGATAAAGCCATTGAGGCCTACCTTCGTGCCATTCAGCTGAAGTCACGCTCACCTCGAATCATCCGCCGAGCTGTGGAACTCCTGACCTCTCGCCGTCGTTTTGACGAAGCCGCCCAGATTCTCGCCGACCTGCGTGACACCCAAACTCAGCCCGAAGTGAGTCGGGCCGCCGCGATACTCAACCTAAACCGGAATGAACCGACGGATCAAACGATTGCCTTGGCAATCGGTGCGGTCGATAAAGATTCCAAAGACCCCCGTGACCAGATCTGGCTCGGCCAGATCTATTCTGCGGTTAAGAAGCCAGTCGAAGCCGAAGCGGCCTTCCGCAAGGCAATTTCACTGAATGCCGCATCGGCAGCGCCTCGTACCGCGCTGGTGCTACTCTTGGCATCCTTGGGTAAATTGCCGGAGGCGAAGGCTGAAATTGAAGCGGCGAAAAGTTTGGTTGCCCCGACCGAACGGGATGCCTTTCTTGCGACCTGTTACCAAGCCGTGGGTGACCGGGCCGAGGCGGCCCGTCATTTCACCACCTTGGCGGAATCCGCACCCAACGACCCGATCGTTCAGAAAGAGCGGGTTCTGTTCCACTTACGGGGTGGCGAACTCCCCGCAGCGGAAGCCATTCTCCACGTCATGATTGATAAAGCTCCGAGTAACGACCCCTGGCTTGCCGCATGGCCCAGACGAACGCTTGCGTTATCGACCGCCGCTACGGGAGACTACCGGCGGGGGTCCGAGGCTCTGAAACTGATTGAGGAAAACCTTCGGCTGCGTTCGGATTCGGTCGAAGATCAACGGGTGAAGGCACTGATCTTAGCCAGCCGACCGGGTGCCCGTCGGCTGTCGATTAAGTCTCTCGAAGACATGTTCGTCCGCATTCGTCCCACACCGGATGAAGAGTTTCTATTGGCTCGACTTTATGAAGCCGACGGGGACTGGACAAAAGCCCGCGACATGTACCGTGCGCTAATCGGCAAGCGGGGCGGCGACAACCCACGCTACACCATTCAACTCATCCGGTCGCTGATTCTACGAAACGAATTGAATGAAGCCGCACAATTGTTTGTCCGGTTGGAACCGACCGACGGCCAGCCGTTGCCAGCTCAGGTCGTGGAACTCAAAGCCCGACTGCTTCACAAACAAGGCAATACCGCCGATGCGGGCGCCCTGTTGGAGAATTTTGTCAAACTCACTTACAAGAGTGACAACAACCCGCGTGTACTACTGGGCGTCGGACTCCTGATGACCGAACTCGGCCTGACGCGCAATGCGGAAGCCCTGATCAAACAGTACGTGGCAGTCGTTGAACCGAAAGACCCAGGAGGTGCGTTAACACTCGCCGAGTTTCTTGCTAAACAGAACCGAGTTGTGGATGCACTCGAAGTTTGTTCCTCGGCCCTTTCCAAAAAAGCCGATCCGGAATTCGTCGCTCGGGCGTGTGTCGCGGTCGTTC
>JANLRE010001098.1:0-1400 GCA_031368205.1 Fimbriiglobus sp.
GACCCCCCCGACACCCACTTGAGCCGCCATGAAATACGCGATTTGCAACGAGACGTTTGACGGTTGGGACCATAGCCGCATCTGCGGCCGTATCGCGGAACTGGGGTACACCGGGCTAGAAGTCGCGCCGTTCACACTCGCCCCACGCATCACGGATGTCTCTGCGGCGACGCGAACCGAATTGCGGAACCAGGCAGAAAAAGCCGGCGTGCAGATCATCGGCTTGCACTGGTTGCTTGCCAAGACCGAAGGCTTCTACCTCACCTCACCGGATGCCGCCATCCGCAAGCGGACCGGGGATTATCTTGCGGACTTGGCCCGCGCCGCTGCCGACTTGGGGGGAAATATCCTCGTGTTGGGTTCCCCGTTGCAACGCAACATCCCGGACGGTTATACCCATCAACAAGCCGATGAATTCGCCCTCGATTCCTTGCGGCACTGCTTGGCAGTATTGGAACAAACCCAGGTCTTCCTGTGCCTGGAACCGCTCACAACTCACGAAACGAACTTCCTCAACACCGCTGCCGAAGGCGTCGGGATGATCCGTCGCTTGGCGCATCCGTTTGTCAAGTTACATCTCGATGTCAAAGCGATGGCCGCCGAGCCAGCACCCACGCCGGACGTGATCCGGGCCAACGCCGATCACCTGTTTCACTTCCACGCCAACGACGTGAACAAACGCGGGCCGGGCTTCGGTGACACGGATTTCAAACCCATTATGCAAGCTTTGAAAGATGTGAAGTACACCGGCTGGGTTTCCGTGGAAGTCTTCGATTACAGCCCGGACCCAGACACCATCGCGCGCGAAAGCATCCGATACCTGCGCGAATGCGCTCAAACCGAGGCTCGATTCACACGGTAAAAAACATCCCGAGGCATCCCGGTAGGGATGCCAGCGATTAGCCTGGGGTTGAGCGCAGCGACACCCCAGGTCACAGATCGCACCCAAATTCAACGCATCCTGAAGGGATGCCAGCGGTTTGCGGGGCGGATGTGCTGCGACCCCCGCCGGGGTCGTGGATGATGCGTGACACGAACCTGGGGTGTCGCTGCGCTCAACCCCAGGCTAATCGCTCGCATCCCTACCGGGATGAAAACCAGAATCGAAGACCTTCTGATCAGCCCAATTGGAACCCGACGAATGAAACTCTCCCTCGCTGTGATCGTTCTGTGTTTCAGTGGCATTCACTCCCTCGCCGCCGAGCCGACGCTCAGTGTCGGGTTCAGTGAAGTGGACATATCACCCATCCTGGGTAAAAAGCCCGTGCTCATGGCTGGTTTCGGGCACAACCGGATTGCCACGAAGATTCACGACCCACTCATGGCGCGGGCGGTTGTTCTCTCGGACGGGACGAACAAAATTGCCCTGGTTGCGGTGGACTTGGTCGGGTTCTTCTTGC
>JANLRE010001103.1:0-6972 GCA_031368205.1 Fimbriiglobus sp.
TTAAAAACGCGCAGGTGGTGCGTCGCGCCCGTGTCACTCGGTACCAGCGTCGGTTCGTGAGGCTTGTCGTCGATCCCGACCCGCACGGGTGTCGCCGAGTGACCCAGGTAGGTCACGAACTCGCAAACCTGTTCCAAACCCGCGCGCAGATTGGTTGGTAAATCGACATCCCACGTCAAGCAAAATTGCGACGACTCGGACAGCGGCACAATTCCGGGGAACTGACGCGGTTGGCGGTTACGGCCAAGCGGGAGGCTCCCCATCGCGCCGAATGATCCTTTCTTTCCCATCGGGCTGCTGTCGTCGTTCACCGGGACGTAGCTCGTGAACGGTGTGCGAACCGATACTTCGAGCGGTACGGCAAGTGACGGCGGGCCGAGCGATTCGAGCCATTCCAACGCCGCCCGTTGCGACGGGTCTTCCCCGGTTTCGCCCCAGGCCGCGACGAGCGCCATGAAGACGCGATCCGGGTGCGGGGGCCACTCGGGTTCCTCCCGATTGTCCCACCGGGTGATGATCGCCCGCCCCATCAACAGTTCGATGCTGAGGGCGAACATCACTCACCCCCCGTTTCAACCGCCGCCAATTCCATGCTTTTCTTGACCAACGTGACGAGATCGTCGGACGGCGTCAGGATGACCTCTTCGAGGTGGATCGGCAAGTTGGCTTTTTTCACCGCCGCAAGGGCGTCGGTGTACAGTTTGATGGCTCCGGCTTTATCGAGTGTCAAGGAAATGTCCGCATCGCCGGGTTTGCCGAGCAACTGCCAAGTGACGGCATTCGTTGCGCGCAAGATACACCGTGACCGAAGGTCATACCCCGCATCGACGGCCAGCGTTGCCCCAAGCAGACCCAGTGCTGCGAGATAAGCCCGCGCCGCGTTATCGCCGCCGGGGGTGGACTTGTCGCCCGCCTTGATCGGGAAGCGAAGTCGGCGAAGTGCGGGCAGGGAAAGAACCGTCGTCTGCTCGGCGTAGTCGATGGTGAAGCCACCGTCGGAAATGCTTGGTTTCACATTGCCGTGGTTTGCTTCAGACGGTTTGCCTTCCTTCCCGAGTTTGAGGGGGGATTTCTTGGCGTCGAGCGCCGCGTCTTCTTTCTTCAGCGTCCAGCCACCCGTTTTGGACACGTATAGCAGACCGCTTTGAACCCGGATGTTCAACGGATCAATTCGACTGCTCGTCTTAACACCCGCTACCGCGTTCACGCCGATGATCTCGCTGACCACGGACCGCGCGAACTTGACACCCAACCCGCCACGGGGTCCGGTGCTGTCCCACATGCCGAAAACGAGGCAGTGCGGTGCGTATTTCAAGAGAGGTGTTGCGAAGGCGTTGGCGAGTTGATCGAGTTCCTGACCGATGTCGGATTTTCGGAAGGCGATTTTGTTGTGAATCGAATCCCGAAGGATGGCATCGACGATGCGGTGGGGTGCCTGCAAGCTCGTGACTTTCGGCAGGCCGGGATTCTCGACCGCAGAGAAATCTGTGGAAACAACCGGCAGTTTGATTTCGCCTCCGAACCATGCCTCTTGCAGCGCCAACTCCATCCGGTTCGCTTGGCTGGGCACGCTATCCAGTAGCACACACGGCAGTTTCTCCCCGCCGATAATGCGGTCCTCGGTTGCGTACTTGCCACCTTCATAAGTCGGCGGAAAGACTTTCGGGCTAACCGCCTCCAGCCTCAGCGTTAGCCGAAAGGCTGCTGCACTGCCAGAGATGGCGGATTTCAGGGACTCGTAGTTGAGTGATGACACAGAAGTACCTCGTTGTTAAAGGGTGAAAATCCCGATGGAAGTCGCGCGTTTAGTTCGATAGATTGTGCTGAGGCTGAAGATCACGTGATCTCGGTAACCGCCGCGCCTTTCGTAGTGATGTCAATCGGTGGAGCAACAGTTGTTCCCGGAGGTGGCCAAGAGTGTTACGTGTTTCTGAGAGAAATTTTTCTCGAAGCTCAGGATCTTCGAGAATGTCGTCCGCAGAACAAGATGTCTTTTGCGAAAGCTTTGTGAAGACATCAATGATTTCTTGATCCATGTGTACTACCTTGCTTGTGAGGTACTTATTAGATGTGCGACTCACAAGATTCTACTCACCTTATCACGGAGTCATCACGCCGAATTGTTGGATTTCCATGAAATAATCTTTCTCCTTGTTGTAAGTACAAGGCTGCATTGAAGTTGAGTCGCTCAGCTAATCTTGGGAATTTCTCCCAAATCTCCCGGTTTTGAACCGTGGCCGAATGTTTCGTCATTGTCTTCTTCTGCATCACCTCAGTTAATGGTCAATCGTCCGGTTCATCGGCATACGAAAAAGGCCGATCACCCACATGGAGTGGGTGATCGGCCGGGTGCGGTTTTGGGCGAAACGCGCGGTTGTCTATTTAGACTTGTGCTCATCGTGGCAGGTCATGCAGGACTTGCCGATCTTCGTAAGGGCTTCGTTCGCGGCCTTTTGATCCTTCTTCTCGACGCCCTTGGCCACGGCTGCGGTGGACTTCTTGAATTCCTCGGTCAACTTCTTCCAAGAATCCGCATCACCCTTTTCGGGCTTGTTCTTGCCGAGAGCGGCGCCGAGATCTTTGTACTTGTCGGCATCTTTAGCGATGTCGTCCCACTTCTCTTCTTTGACGCCAGCTTTGAGCTTGGCGATCAACGACTTTTTGCCCTTGTGGGCTTCGGCCATGATTTCTTTGACGGTTGGCACGTCTTTTTTGTCCTGGGCGACGATTGCCCCGACCGAAACGACCACACCGAACGCCGCAATCATCGCAGCCAACGCAACCTGACCGATCTTGCGAACCATATCCCACTGCTCCGTGTGAAAATGAGAGTCGAACCCGTCCGAGAAACCAATGTCCCGGCACCGTCGCAGAACTATAACGCCCAGTCCGATTCCGCGAAACCAAAATCTCCGTGAAAAGTCGAAACGGGTTTGGTCTTCGGTATTACTCAGCCTTTTCACCACAGAGACACAGAGGCACCGAGAAATCCAAAATCAATTCTAATGGATTTCTCGGTGCCTCTGTGTCTCTGTGGTAAAAACGGTTTTACGTGGACCAGCGAATTTAGTGACACCCTATTGGCTAGTTCGTTGTTAACCCGAGCGATCACATCGGGTAAGATAGCGTAGATTGACCTCATCCCTGTCGTGCGAGGACGCCGAATGAACTGGCCCGCTCTCTCTCATCGTTTGACTTTGGCGTCGTGCGTGGCACTCGCCGGACTGTTCACCGTGTTGGTTTCTTTGGGTTGCGAGGCGACCGCGAAACCGACCGGGTTAAAACTGAACCTGGAAGCCCAAGAAAAGGGGGGCGAAACGTTGGAAAACGCACCCGACTTGACCGGCGGTGTGGCGTGGCTCAACACGGCCGGCCCGCTGACACTGAAGGACGTGAAGGGCAAAATCGTCCTGCTGGATTTTTGGACGT
This sequence comes from Fimbriiglobus sp., assembly GCA_031368205.1. GTDB lineage: Bacteria > Planctomycetota > Planctomycetia > Gemmatales > Gemmataceae > Fimbriiglobus. Next base: position 3,430 of record JANLRE010001103.1, read on the forward strand.
TGTGCTGCATCAACTGCATCCACATCATGCCCGATCTAGCGAAGCTGGAGAAGAAGTACCCGAACGAACTCGTGGTCATCGGCGTTCACTCGCCGAAGTTCGACAACGAAAAAGACACCAAGAGCATTAAAAAAGCCGTGTTGCGGTACGAAATCGCGCACCCGGTTGTGAACGACGCGGAGCGTAAAATCTGGGACCGCTTCGGGGTGAATTCGTGGCCGACGATGGCCGTGATCGACCCCGAGGGCAAGCTCGTGGGGATGCTGTCCGGCGAAGGGAACTACGACATCCTCGACCGGGCGATTGCGAAGATGATCGAAGTTCACAAGAAGAAAAAGACCCTCAACGAAACGCCGCTGCGGTTCGACCTCGTGCGGTTCCGCGAGAAGAGCGACACCCCGTTGTTCTTCCCCGGCAAGGTTCTCGCGGACGCCGCGAGCAACCGATTGTTCATCGCGGACAGTACCCACCACCGCGTAATCGTCACGGACTTAACCGGCAAGCAACTGGCCGTCGCGGGGACCGGGACGCCGGGCCGCAAGGACGGGAAGTTCGCCGAAGCTCAGTTCGACGACCCGCAAGGGTTGGCACTCGACGGCGACACACTGTACGTGGCCGATCGCAAGAACCACAGCATTCGCGCGTTGAACTTGAAGTCCGAAACGGTCACGATCGCAGCGGGCGTCGGGGTGCAAGTGCAAGACACCCGAATGCTCAGCGAACTCGCCCCCGCCAAGACGACCGGGTTAAACAGCCCGTGGGATTTGCTCATCGTCGGTCGGCGGATGTTTATTGCGATGGCCGGGCACCACCAGATTTGGGTGATGGACCTCGACAACAAAGTGATCGGCCCGTTCGCCGGTGACGGCCGCGAGAACATCAAGGACGGCCCGCTGTTCGCCGCGCGGTTCGCCCAACCGTCCGGCTTGGCCACCGATGGCACCTCCTTGTATGTGGCGGACAGCGAAGTCAGTGCGATCCGCAAGTTGCCACTCAGCGGTGAAGGCCGCGTCGAAACGCTCGTCGGCGAAGGGCTGTTCGAGTTCGGCGACCAAGATGGTGTGGGCCGACAGGTGCGGTTACAACACGCGCTGGCTGTTGGGTTTTACAACGGCAAGGTGGTCGTGGCGGATACCTATAACAGCAAAATCAAGCTACTCGACCCGAAGACCAAAGAGTGCAAAACCCTGCTGGGCGACGCCAAAAATCCCCTGTTCGACGAACCCGCCGGGATCAGTGTGTCCGGCGGCAAGCTGTACGTCGCCGACACCAACGCCCACCGCATTCGGGTGGTCGATCTGGCCACCAACGCAGTGAGTACATTGAAACTCGATGGCGTGACAGCACCCCCCGAACAGAAAGAGTGGCTGCCGCCGGAGCCTGTGAAAAAGTAAAGCCCCCCGAAAGCCCACGGACGATCGTCCGTGGGCTTTGCTTCCCCCTGGAGCCTCAACCCATGCGCACATTGTTTTTCTGTCTATGCCTTTGCTCAACCTCCTTATTGGTAGCCCAAGACCCCCTTTTGCCACAGCCCAAGAAGAACGATTGGTACACCAAAGCCGTCAAGAAGTTTGACGCCAGCGTCGAACCCGCCGAGGCCAAGCCGGGGCAAGTGGTCACGTTCAAAATCACGCTGCACTTGAACGACGGCTACACGACTTACCCCATCAAGCAAGTCGATAAACAAGCCGAGGGCATGGTGAACACGATCAAGCTCCCCGAACCGGGTAGCGTGATCTTCGTCGGCGAGACGATCGACCCGCCGAAGTTCAGCAAGAAGGCGGAGCCGGACATTGGCATCAAGGAACTGCGGTATTACACGGGGAAAATCGTCTACGAACACAAGCTCGTGGTCAACCCGACGCAAAAGCCCGGTGAGATTACGCTGAAGTTGCCGGAGTTCAAACTCACTGTTTGCGATGCCAACAATTGCTTCCCGCCCAAGAAGCTGATGCCGGAGGCGAAGCTGAAAGTCCTCCCCGGTCCTGCCGTGCCGATTGCCGCCGAGTTTGCGGACGAAGTGAAAAAAGCGATCGGCGGGTTGTAACAGAATCGAAGTCACTGGTATCTCTTCCTGTGGCCCACGGAACACCGTGGGTCGCTTGCTTCCCATCCGCTGACCAATCGGAATTCACCGATGCGTTATTTGCTCTCGGTCGTGACTGTCACCCTGTTGTCACTGACACCGCTCGTTGCGCAGGATTTGCCGTACAAGCTGCCCGGCGCAGGTGGTAGTAAGGCGCGGTCGTTCGCGGAAGTGGCGGACCTCATCACGACGATCGAACCGGCTCAGGCGAAGCGCGGGCAGGTGGTGACGTTCAAGCTGACAATTGCGCCGAAGCCGGGGTGCTACACGTACCCCATCACCCCGCCGAAAACCCAGGACAGCCGCAACAAGGTCGTGTTGCCCCGCAAGGGGAACGTCATTTTCGTCGGGGAAGAACGTGACCCTGACGGCTGGAAAGAAAAGCCCGCCGCCGAACCGGGAATGACCGATCGCTACTATCCGAACACTGTGACGTGGGAGTTCACTGCCGTCATCGCGCCGAACTCAACACCGGGCAAACAGACGGTGATACTGACTGGCTCAGTGCTTCAAGCGTGCAACGCGAGCAACTGCTTCAACTCCCCACGCAACAATCCTCCTAGCGCGGAGGTTGAGATTCTCGACGGTCCACAGGAGAAGGTGCCGGACCAATATGTGAAAGAAGTGAATACGGCGATCGGCATTGAGGCCCCACCACCACCCGGCCCCGTCCGAGCGGCACCGCCTCCGCCCTCCCCTCCGCACACGACGCCGGAAACAGCCCTGGCCAAGCCGACCACGCCCGAAGTTGCCGCCGGGACGATTACGAAGGCACCGATCAGCCCGGAGCAGCACAAAGCGAACCTTGATTCCCTCGAAGCCGCGATTGCGAAAACGCCGGTGTCGGTGCAAGGTGGCTTTGCGGGGTTGTTGCTGGCCGCCGTCGTGTGGGGGTTCATTTCGCTTGTCACGCCGTGCGTCTTCCCGATGATCCCGATTACCGTGAGCCTGTTTTTGAAGCAGAGCCATCAGACCGCCAGTAGCGTCCTGAAGCTGGCGTTGATCTACTGCCTCACGATCATCCTCGTCCTCGGCTCGTCGGCAGTGTTCCTGCTGTCGGTGTTCCGCAAGCTCAGCGTGGACCCGGTGATGAACATTTTCCTGGGTGCCTTGTTCATCTTCTTCGCGCTGTCGCTGTTCGGGATGTACGACATTTCGTTGCCGAACTTTATGTTGCGGTACACGGAGAAGAAGCGGACCGGCGGCGGCACGATTGGCACGGTGTTTGGCGCGTTGGCGTTCAGCATCGTGAGCTTCACTTGCGTCGCGCCGTTCCTGGGCGGCTTCGCCGGACTCGCTGCGAGCGGCAACTACAGCACGTTCGAGTTGGTGATTGCGGGCGTGGTCTTTGCGACCGCGTTCGCCTCGCCGTTCTTCGTGTTGGCGATGTTCCCCAGCCTGATTAAGAGTCTGCCGAAGTCCGGGGGGTGGCTCGACACCGTGAAGGCGGTCATGGG
>JANLRE010001118.1:0-4899 GCA_031368205.1 Fimbriiglobus sp.
GCCGGGCTGGTACCGGGTCCGCTGTTTCCACGGCGGACTATCAACCATTGATGAGTCTGGGCAGGAGGGGAAGGATTATTACCACGCGGTTCTCTGGCCCGCCTCGCCACAAGATGTCCAGATCGTCAAACAGTGGCGAGCCAGTGCGTAAAGACATCCTCGACTATGGTTTACAGGAACGGTGGTACACGTTGGCTTTTCCGGCGGTGAAGTAGCACATTGGTGTCGCCGAGAACGTTCACTCGCCGGAGCAGATGCTATCATGTGAATCGTCCATCGGAAGCGTGCATCACAGAGTGGAATGCGTGACCTCACACCTTTCGGGAGTCGGTCTATGACTGTACTTCAACAACTTGGTATCGACCGGATGACGGTAGGGGAGCGGATCGCGTTGGCCCAGGAAATTCTGGACAGCGTGGCAGCCGATCAGCCCCGGATGCCATTGTCCGAGGCCAAACGCCAGGAACTGGATCGCCGACTGGCAGACCTTGCGGCAGACCCGGACGACGGCGTTCCGTGGGAAGAAGTCGAAGCAGCGGCCTTGAAACGGTTTAACCGATGAGTTTACCTGTCATTTTCCGTCGCCTCGCTCTGGTCGAGTTCGACGATGCGGCTGATTGGTACAACCAACGGAGGACAGGTCTGGGGGCCGCATTCACCGTTGCGGTTCGTCACGTACTCGCCAAGATTGCTGCTGATCCGCTTACTTACCCGGCGGTGTATGCCGACGTGCGCGAGACCGCCGTTCCGGGCTATCCGTACCTTGTGTATTACCGAATCACACCGTCACAAATTGCTGTGCTGGCCGTTTTCCACACTTCTCGTGACCCTGAAGTCTGGCAATCTCGTGTTTAGACAGTTTTCACATCTTGAGCGATACTGAAGTGTTTGCCCTATTTCTTCGCCCCGCCATTTGCGTTCAGTAGCGTGGGGCTGATGCGGTCGTAGCCGGCGCGTTTGCCTTCGTCGATGAGCTTGATGACGTACTGGTAGTTCAGTTTGTCGGCGATCTCGAACTTCAGTCTCGGCGACTTACCACCGGCTGCGGCGGCGCGGTCCTTCAGGTACTTGAACAGGGCGCTGGTCTCTTTGCCCAAGGACACGTTGCCAGTTTTCGGGGCAGCGGTAATGTCCACGACTTCCCCCGTATCGGTGGCGTAGACTTGCACGATGAGTTCGTCGTCTTCCACCTCGATGGAGACACTGGGCGGAGGTTGGCCGCCGCCGTCTTCCTTGGGCAGTGACAACGCCAGTTGTGCTTCGATCGGGGCGGGGCGGAACGTCAGGATGAAGAACGCCATTAACTGAAACGACATGTCCAGCATCGGCGTGATGGGCAGGTCGGGTTCGGTCGGGCTGGAGCTGATTCGACGTTTGCGACGGTGCATAGCGAGTCGGTCCCGTTCGGGTTTACTGTGGTGAGGCTTTAATGGCGCGAAGTTGAATGTCGGTGTAGCCCGCCTGACGGCAGGCCGTCATCACGTCGTAAACTTCTTTGAAGTTCGCTTCTCGCGCGGCGCGCAAAATCACAATAGAGCGGCCTTTGCCCTTCTCCCAATCGGCGGGTTTCGTGCGGGCTTTGTCGAGTTCCATCACAGTACGCATCTTGTTACGGACCTGGATCATGTTCGTGAACTGCTCCCCGCTAACGTCGGTGTAAGCAGGCATGGTGAACTTTTCGTTCGCGTCCTTCGGCTTCACCACGTTCAAGATGATGTAATTATCCACGGTCCGGTCGAGCGCCTTCGCCTCAATTGCCAGCGGCAGCTTCACGCTTTCGTTGACTTGCTCCATCACGAAGTTGGCACACAGCATGAAGAACATGACCAGTTGCAAGACCATGTCCAGCAACGGCGTCAAGTTCGGTTCACACTTCCCGGCGGATGCGCTAGCGCTCATAGGACTTCATTCAGTGATTGGGAACTCGGAAGGCATTTTCCCCCGCAGAGACGCAGTGCGCGCAGAGAAATCAAAAACATGTATTTTTCTTCTCTGCGCTCTCCGCGACTCTGCGGTGAATGTGTTTTCTTTACTGTCGCGGTAGTGGCGTACCAGTGGCAACAGGGGCGGCCAACGGTGCCGATGAGCCGGGTTTTTTCGAGTTGTGGTACATCTGCGTCAGGAGGTCGTCGGACACGGAGCCGACTTCGAGCATGATCTGGGTGATCCGGTTGCGGAAGTAGGTGTTCGCCATGATCGCGGGGACCGCAATGCCGACGCCGACCAGCGTCACGGCCAAGGCGTGCGAGATGCCGTCGGCCAATTTCGCCGGGTTCGGGTTCGACCCGGTGGACAGTTCCATGAACGCTTCAATCATGCCGAACACGGTGCCGACTAGCCCGAGCAGTGGCCCGAGCGTGGCAATTACGGCCGTGTAGTTGTTCTTCTGCTCCTTGTCCGACTTGATGCCTTCGAGGGTGTTCAACGAGGCTTCACGAGCATCTTCAATGCCGTACTGGAGCCGCGACATTCCTGCCGTCAGCACGCGCCCCAAGTAGGAGGGGTCGGCGCGGGCCATGTCATAGGCTTCTTTGAACTTGCGCTTGTTCACCGTGTCCGTGAACTCATCCACGAACCCCGCCGGTATTGCAGCAGACATACGCAGGTCCATTGCCAACAACACGACAATCGCAATCAGGCCGATCGAAGTCGGCAACAGAATCAGCCAGAAGATGCCGACCGATTTGATGATGTGGACGAAGATGTTGTCTTGGGCCTTGGCCGTGGTCGTCGCTGTGGGAGTTGCAGCAGCAGCAGGGGCAGGAGGTTCCGGGTCTTGTGCTAGTGCAGGTTTGACAAGGAGTAGCAGTAACAGTGCGACGAATCCGACTAACGCCCAGAGACGATCTGGGGAGATAAAACGAAGCATATTCGGCATGACGGTACCTGCGACTATCGGAAGTGGTTGTTGTTCAATACGACACCCTAGTTCAAACCCAGTCGTCACCAATCTGTTGCCGAATGAGCGAGTGTCACGGCAGCAAAGCATAGACCTGAAACCTTTGGTCGTGGTTGGTCGGGAAATGGTTCCCAATTCTCAACCAACCTCAACGTCAGTTAAGTCGATCCTACAACATCCGTCACAGGAGCGGGACGATTCTCGGGTATAAATCCAACATTACCCCATCCACGGTGGCAGTTCCCCGGCGGGGGGGAGTTTGACGACGGTGACTTGCTCGATCTTGGGGTGTGCGCGGACGGCGGCGACGGCTTCTTCAGGTGGGGTGCTGTCGAGGTTCAACACGCCGATCGCGGGGCCGCCGGCGACACTTCCACTGCGGCCCACGGTCATCGCGGCGATGTTGACGTTATGGGTGCCGAAGATGTTGCCGACGAACCCGATCAACCCAGGAACATCCGTGTGTTGGAAGAAGAACAACGTGCCGTCGATGTAGCTTTCCAGGCGGTACGCATCAAGTTGCACCAGCCGCATGTACTGGTCGCCGAACAGCGTGCCGGCCGCGACGTGGCTACCCGCTTCGGTTTCGATTTCGGTGTGCATGACGGCGGCGAAGTCGCCCTTCTTCGGGCTGGTCGCTTCGACGATCTCGATGCCGCGTTCTCGTGCCGTGACCTCGGCGTTCACCAGATTCACACCACGACTGAGCCGAAATTCCAGCATCCCCGCCGTGAAGGCCGCCGTCAGCAACTTGGTTTTCTTGCCGGCCAGTTCGCCCCGGTACGTCAGCGAAGCGCGACGGATCGGACCTTGGGCCATCTGGGCTTGAAGCAACCCGAGTCGGCGGGCGAGGTCAACGTAGTGTCGCAGTCCTTCGAGTTCGGCCCGGTCCACGGCGGCCATGTTCACGGCGTTCGCCACGACGCCCCGTAACAGGAAGTCCGTGATGAGTTGCGCCGCTTCGATCGCCACGTTCTCCTGGGCTTCGACCGTGGACGCACCGAGGTGCGGCGTGATGATGCAATTCGGCGCCGTCCGCAACGGGTTATCAGCAGGCGTCGGTTCGGTCTCGAACACGTCAATGGCGGCACCGGCGATGGTGCCGTTCGTCAGCGCTTCGGCCAGGGCTTTTTCGTCGATGATGCCGCCACGGGCCACGTTCAGAATCCGCGAAGTCTTCCGCATCATGCCGAATTCGCGGGTGCTGATGAGGTTCTTGGTTTCCGGCGTCAGCGGGATGTGGAGCGTCAAGAAATCGACTTGTGGCAACAACGCATCCAGGTTCGGCGCGGCCTTGATGCCGAGTTCCGCAGCGCGTTCGGAGGTGATGAACGGGTCGAACCCCAGCACGTGCATGTCCAGGCCGGTCGCCCGCCGCGCCACTTCCAGCCCGATGCGCCCGAGGCCGACCACCCCGAGTGTTTTGCCGGTCAGTTGCGTCCCGACGAATTTGTTACGGTCCCAGCCACCGGCTTTCATCTTGGCGTCCGCAGCGGGGATTTGCCGGGCGATTGCCATCATGAGTGCGACCGTGTGTTCCGCCGCCGACACGGTGTTGCCGCCCGGCGTGTTCATCACCACGATTCCCTTGCGCGTCGCCGCTGGCACGTCAATGTTATCAACCCCGACGCCCGCCCGCGCGATCGCCCGCAACTTGCCCGGTTCTTCGAGAACGTCCGCCGTCAGTTGCGGTTGCGACCGGCAAATGACCGCGTCCGCCGCGCGGAGCGCCGCCTTCAGTTCGTCGCCCTTCAACCCCGGTCGGTTGTCAACTTCGATCCCCGCCGCCGTCAGCAATTCCACCCCGGCGGCTTCCAGTTTGTCGGCGATGAACACGCGAGGCATGTCAGTCCTTGAGCGAAGGCAACGGGCGTCGAAGGGGAGAGGGAAGGGTCAGTTTAGGGATGCTGTCGCGGCGGTCAGCGTACAGTGTACTCCGCACCCGGAGGGTGCGGGGTCCATTGGGCAGTCTGATGATCGACGGTGCCGCCGCCCTCGAG
>JANLRE010000568.1:0-1002 GCA_031368205.1 Fimbriiglobus sp.
TTTTTTTGGTTTTCTCTCTGTGGCTCTCTGTGCCCTCTGTGGTGAGTTTCTTTCATTCTCAAGCAGGGATTCATCATGACTACCCGACGTGACTTTATCCGCGTGGCCACCACGGCATCGGTTGCCGCCACATTTGCCAGCCCTAGTTTCGGGCAAGACAAGCCGAAGAAGCCCAAGCTGAAGAAAGCCGTGAAGTACGGCATGGTTCAACTGAAAGGCACCCCGACGGACAAGTTCAACTTGCTCAAGAAATTGGGTTTCGATGGCGTCGAAATCGACAGCCCCAGTGGGTTGAACTTGGACGAAGCGATTGCCGCACGGGATGCAACCGGTATTCAAATTCACGGCGTGATCGACTCCGTTCACTGGAACAAAACTTTGTCGCACCCTAAGGAAGAAGTCCGCGCCGAAGGCTTGGCCGCACTCCGGGGCGCGATTCAGGATGCCAAGAAAGTTGGGGCGGATACGGCACTCTTGGTCCCCGGTGTCGTGAACAAGGATGTTACTTACGAGCAGTGTTGGGAGCGATCCACAGCGGAAGTGAAGAAGGCGATTCCGGACGCCGAGAAAGCGGGCGTGAAGATTGCGATCGAAGTGGTCTGGAACAACTTCCTGACCAAGCCCGAACAACTCATCGAGTACGTCGATCAGTTCAAATCGCCGTGGGTCGGGGCGTACTTCGATTGCAGCAACATGCTGAAGTACGGCGTCCCGGCGGCGACGTGGATTCGGATGCTCGGCAAGCGGATGTTGAAGTTCGACTTCAAAGGCTTCAGCATGGCGAAGGCGAAAGCGGCCATGAACGACGGGGCCGGGTTCAACGTCGGCATCGGCGAAGGGGACGAAGACTGGCCGGAAGTGCTACTGGCTGGTGCGTTATATTTATGTTGCGGAATCGGGCTGCTGGCGCTTCGATTGTTCGTGAAATGTGGCGATTCGCTTAAGCGGCAAGATTTTCCGTATATGGCGGGTGTCGTGTTTTTCGGAGGCATCGCCGCGCCG
>JANLRE010001137.1:0-3594 GCA_031368205.1 Fimbriiglobus sp.
GCGGGGAGGGCCGGGGTGGGGTCGAGACTCCCGGCCTGAGCAATTGGCAAGAAGTCGGAGTAGTGGCTATTGCCCCTGCTGCATACTGGTGATGAGATTCATTGTTCGCCTTCTATCGAGAACCCCATGACCGGCTGCCAAGTGATGATTGCTGCCTTGGAAACGACCAAGGGTTCGCTGGAAATGCTGATCGCGGACTTCACGGACGCGGAGTTGTTGGTTCGCCCCGTGCCGGAAGCGAACCACGCGGCGTGGCAAATCGGCAATGTGATTGGCGGCGATCCGTTCCTGGTGACCGCCGAATTACCGGACACGGTTTACCCCGAACTGCCTGCGGGGTTTGCGGAATTGCACAGTGGCAAGGGTGCGAAGATCGACAGAGCCGAAGGCTTCCTGACCAAAGACGGTTACCTGAAATTGTTCAACGAAGTGCGAGCCGTCACGATTGCGGCGGTGGCCAAACTGACCGATGCCGACCTGGATCGGCCGTCGTCCGAAAAGATGCGCTGGGCCGGGCCGACCTTGGCCCACGTGTTGTTGTTCGCCGCGAACCACACGATCATGCACGCCGGGCAGTTCTCGGTGATTCGCCGCAAACTGGGCAAGCCGGTTCTGTTTTAATCGCCGGTTGTGACATTCGCAGAACCGCGAACACGAGGACACGATGGCTAACCTGCGTTCCCTGGTCCGCCGCCGCAAGGCGATTCGGAACATCCGCAAGATCACGAAGACGATGGAACTCATCGCCACCGCGCGCTTCAAGAAAGCGCTCGACCGGGCAGTGGAAGCGGACGCTTACACCCGCAAGATCGCCGAACTCGCGGCAGACTTGAGTCAGAACGCCGGTGACGTGACTCACCCCTTGCTCGCCCAACGACCGGACGTGAAGCGGGTGCTTTACCTCGTCATCACGGCCAATCGCGGGCTGTGTGGCGGGTACAACGGCGGCATTTTGCGTGAAGCGATGCCGAAGATTCGCCAACTCCGGGCGGACAAGATGCCGTTCGACCTCGAAGTGTCCGGCAAGCGCGGCATTAACTACTTCAAGTTCCAACAAATCCTGACGACCCACAGCTACACGAACTTCGAGGACAAGCCGAAGTTCGAGGAAGTCGATGCCCTGGCCAGCCGGTACATCGACCTGTTTGTCAGCGGTCAAGTCGATCAGGTCGTCGTGGTCTACCAGAAGTTCAAGTCGATCTCGAAGCAATACCCGGTCGTCGAAACGCTGTTGCCGTTGTCGTCCGTGACCGTGGAAACAACGAAGAAAAGCGCGGCAGTGGTCGAGAAAGCCGCACCCGTTGATTACGACTTCATGCCGAGCGCTGCGGACATTCTGGGCGAGTTGGTGCCGGTTGCCCTTAAAGTGCGGCTCTTCAAGTGCTTCCTGGATGCAGCAGTGAGCGAGCAAATCGCCCGCCGGGTTGCCATGAAAGCCGCCACGGAAAACGCGGGCGACCTCATCAAGGGCGTGACCCGGTTGTACAACCGGACCCGCCAAGCGAACATCACGAAAGAAATCAGCGAACTCATCGCCGGCTCCGAGGCGTTGAAATAACATGCCCACCCGCCGCGAACTCAAGTTCGATACATTTGACGCGATCTTCGCCGACGCTCAACAGTTGTTGACCTCCGGCTACGACCGAGCCGGTCAGTGGTCGCTCGGTCAGTGCTGCGGCCACCTGAACAACTGGATGACGTACCAACTAGATGGCTTCCCGAAGCTGCCGTTGCTCATGCGGCCCATGTTCTTCGTCTTTCGGAACACGGCCGCCCCGAAGATGTTTGAAGAGTGGCTTACCAGTGGGGCCATCAAGTCCGGGATGTCCACTGTGGCCCGGTCGGTTCCGCCGACCGATATCGATGACACTCAGGCAGTGGTTGGTTACCGGCGGGCGGCTGAGAAATGGCAAGCCCACACCGGACCACTCCACGCTTCGCCGTTGTACGGCGAGAAACCGCGAGAAGACTGGTTCAAGTTGCACCTGATTCACGCCGCCCACCACTTGAGCTTTCTGATTCCGAAAAAGTAGAACCGATTCCTCCTGAGAGGTTGACATGGTAGCGACCGCATCCAAGCCCGGCAGAATTGTGCAAATCATCGGCTCGACGTTCGATGTCGAATTTGAAGAAGGCCACCTGCCGGAGATTTACAACGCCCTCAAGATCGAGTCCGCGATCAAAGGCCGCGTGAAAATCAACCTGACCGGCGAAGTGCAACAGCACCTCGGCGGCAACCGGGTCCGCTGCGTGGCACTCGGCAACACCGACGGCTTGGTTCGGGGGATGCTCGCCGCCGACACGGGTTCACCCGTCTCGGTCCCGGTCGGCATGGAAACCCTCAGCCGCGTGTTCAACCTGCTCGGTGAACCGATCGATGGCGGCAAGCCGCTGTCGAACAAGGAGCGCCGCTCGATTCACCGCGAACCGCCGCGGTTCGACGAACTGTCCCCCAAGGCCGAAGTGCTGGTCACCGGCATCAAGGTGATTGACCTGCTCACGCCGCTGGCGCGGGGTGGTAAGGCCGGGCTGTTCGGCGGGGCCGGGCTGGGCAAGACGGTGATTCTGCAAGAACTCATCACCCGGATTGCGAAGATTTACAAAGGCTACTCGGTGTTCGCGGGCGTAGGGGAACGGACCCGTGAGGGGAACGACCTCTGGCTCGAAATGCAAGAAACCAAGACGAGTGCGGAAGCCGACGCCCCGTCGGTGATCGAGAACACCGCGATGGTGTTCGGCCAGATGAACGAGCCGCCGGGCGCCCGCATGCGGGTCGCCTTGTCCGCACTGACGATGGCGGAGTGGTTCCGCGACAGCACCGGGACCGAAACGCTGTTCTTCGTGGACAACATCTTCCGCTTCAGCCAAGCCGGGTCCGAAGTGTCCGCGCTGTTAGGCCGGATGCCGTCCGCCGTGGGTTACCAACCGACGCTGGCTACGGAAATGGGCGAACTGCAAGAACGCATTACCTCCACGACGAAGGGTGCGATCACGTCCGTGCAAGCGGTGTACGTCCCCGCCGACGACCCCACCGACCCGGCCCCCGCGAACACGTTCCAGCACCTGGATGCGTTCATCTACCTTGACCGTGCGATTTCAGAAAAGGGGATTTACCCCGCCATCGACCCGCTCGCGTCCAACAGCCGGTTGCTCGACCCGCAGTACGTCGGCGTCGAACACTTCACCGTCGCCGACCGGGTGAAGCGGATTCTGCAACGCTACCGCGAACTCCAGGACATCATCGCCATTCTGGGCGTCGATGAATTGAGCGAAGAAGACAAACAGGTCGTCAGTCGCGCCCGCCGCATCGAGCGGTTCCTGTCGCAACCGTTCTTCGTGGCCGAGGCGTTCACCGGCAAGGGTGGCAACTTCACCACGTTGGAAGACACGATCCGCAGCTTCAAGGGAATCTGCGACGGCGTGTACGACCACCTGCCCGAATCCGCGTTCATGTACGTCGGCACGATCGAAGAAGCCGAAGAAGCCGCGAAGAAGTCCGCCGCTGGGCAGTAACGAAAATTCCCGGCGAACCGGCTGCGTAAGCTGCCGGGTGGACTGCCACAACCGGGTGACAACCAGCCTACCGAATGTGGT
>JANLRE010000038.1:0-3998 GCA_031368205.1 Fimbriiglobus sp.
GCGGGGACGGGCTTCAACGTCCACCACTCCGCCGAAGTACGGATCAACGTGCCCTACGAAGGCGAGTACGTGCCACGACAGCCTGCCGCCGCCGAGTAACGTGATGAATAGGGGTGAGGGATAGAGGTGAGGGGTGAGCAAAAAAAACCGACTTTGCTCGCCCCTGATCCCTATCCCTCACCCCTATTCTGCGTTGGTGAAGTCATGTCCGAAACCCATCGCCAAGAACAATTCCTGACCGTGCTGGATCGGGATGAAGCCGAACGCCGATTCCATCAGCATCTCGATCTCTCGCCGTTAGTTTCCGAGATGGTGCCCCTCTTTGATGCCCATCAACGGGTGCTTGCGGAGGACATCCACGCCCCGATTGATGTTCCGGGTTTCGACCGCTCCAATGTCGATGGCTTCGCGGTGCGGGCGGAGGATACGTTCGGAGCTGCCGAAGATGCGCCCGTGGTGTTCACTTTGAATGTCGAAGTGCTTCGACCCGGCTCACGGCCCACGCAGACGATTCTGCCGCACACCGCCACCTCGATCGCCACGGGGGGGATGACCCCACGCGGTGCCAGTGCTGTCGTGATGATTGAACACACGGAGGTCCGCGATGGGCACCTCGTGTTGAATCGGGCCGCCGCACCGGGGTTGAACATCACGTGGGCAGGCACCGACATCGGCTGCGGGGAAACGGTACTGTCACGGGGGACGGTACTCACGTCGCGGGAAACCGGCGTCCTTGCGGCACTGGGCCTGCACGAAATCCCCGTTGTTCGCAAGCCGCGTGTGGCGATCATTTCAACCGGCGACGAGATTCAACCACCGGGGCAATGCCTCCGCTTGGGCAGTGTGTTCGATAGTAACCAGACGGTACTGACCGATGCGGTGCGTGAACTCGGTGGCCAACCTGTACCGATGGGGATCGTGCCAGACGACTTGAGCAAACTGCGTGAAGTCTTCGCAGCGGCGCTAGCGTGCGCGGACGTGATCTTACTAAGCGGCGGGACATCAAAAGGGGCGGGCGATCTGAGTTATCGCGTCATCAACGAGTTCGGTGAACCGGGGATCGTGGCGCATGGTGTTGCGTTGAAACCGGGCAAGCCGCTTTGTCTCGCCGTGATTGGTAATCCATCGGGGTCACAACAACGCCCCATTCCGGTTGCCGTGTTGCCGGGCTTTCCGACTTCGGCCATCTTCACGTTTCACGAGTTTCTCGCGCCGGTGATTCGTCAACTCGCGGGTCGGTTGCCCGATGACAAACCGCTTGTCCGTGCCACGTTACCGCAACGCATCAACTCCGAACGCGGGCGAACGGAGTACGTGCTAGTCGGGCTGATTTCATCACCTGACCAGGATAGCGCGTGGCGAGCGTTTCCGATCGGCAAAGGTTCTGGCAGCGTGACTGCGTTCGGACATGCGGACGGGTTCATCACGATCCCGCGACAGCGTGAGTATCTCGAAGCGGGCGAAGTCGTGGACGTTCAACTGATCGGGGCCGGGGTACGGCCGGCGGACTTGGTGGTGATTGGCTCGCATTGCCTCGGGCTGGATTACCTGTTCGCACGGTTGCGGGAACGGGGGTTCACGACAAAGTTCCTGGCCGTGGGCAGCACCGGCGGACTGGAAGCCGCCAAACGGGGTGAGTGTGACATTGCCGGGATTCACTTGCTGGACCCGGTCACGGACACTTACAACCGGCCGTTTCTGTCACCCGCGGTGCAGTTGATTCCGGGCTACACGCGGCTTCAGGGCATCTGTTTTCGTCGAGGCGACGAGCGATTCGCTAGCACGGATATTGCCCCCGCGCTGGCCGACCCGACATGCGTACTGGTGAACCGAAATCGTGGCAGCGGAACGCGCGTGTTGATTGATCGCCTTCTGGCCGGTGCAAAACCACCTGGGTTCTTGACGGAAGCAAAGTCCCACACCGCCGTTGCCACGGCGGTCGCCCAAGGTCGCGCCGATTGGGGCGTGGCGATTGAACCCGCCGCGAAGCAATGTGGCCTCGGGTTCCACCCACTCCGGAAAGAACGCTTCGACTTCGTGGTGCCGGTGAACCGAATGGATCGTGCGGTCGTGCGGGAGTTTGCCAAGTTGCTGACGGAAGCCGAGACCCGCGATTCGTTACGACAACTCGGTTGCGAAACCCAAGCCAGCGTGTGACACCATTCCCCGTCTTGATGTGCGGTGTAAATTACTGGCCGGTTTGCGTATAATTTCGGGCCAGGGATAGAGTTGCTCTGGCGAGATTCACTCCACCTTCACGGAAGAACTTCATGACGTTTCTGAAATCGGTCCGAATCCAGGTTCAACGGCTCGAAGACCGGACGGTGCCCACGGCAAATTTTCAGGTCATCAACAATTCGCCCTACGCTGGCGGTGCGACGTTGGACCTTTACGTGAATGACGTGAAGTTGTTCGATAACATTCAATTCCGCCAATCGACGGCGTTTGTGGCCCTTGCGGATAGCACGGCGCTGAAGATTGATGTCGTGACCGGCTCCGCGTTTAACAACTCGTCCCCGATTTCGACCCAAACGGTGACGCTCGCCAAGAATAGCAACACCATCGCGGTCATGCTGGGTGACCCGGCTAGCACGACGGCGGCGACGAAGTTCGGTCTGGCAATTGATGCGGCGGGCCGCGCGACGGCGACGAACCCGGCCAACGCCGAGTTCGTCGTATTAAATGGGGCGTCGGACAGCTCGCCGGTGGACATCAAAATTCGTGGGACGGGGACGATCGTTAACGACTTGGCGTTCCGCTCCTTTGCCAATGATTACACCTCGGTGCCGCCGGCCAAGTACATTTTTGATGTGACTCAAGCCGATGGAATCACACGCATCGGGTCGTTCACGGCGGACCTGTCGAAGGCGGCTGGTACCACGGTGACCTTGAGCTTGAGCGGGTTCCTTTCCCCGCCCACGGCAACGGATCAAACCTTGAGCCTGCTGGCTGTGGACGCCAACGGTATCGGTTCGCTTTTGGCCGCTGCGCCTCAGTTTGCGGAGAACCGCTACGCTGTTGGCGGCAACAATTCTGCCATACTCTATAACCCAGATGGCAGCGTCGTGTTCACGGTGACGCCGTTTGCGAGTGGCATTACCGTTCGTACCGCCGTTGCGGACGTGACCGGGGATGGCGTCAGCGATCTGGTTGTGGGTGCGGGACCGGGCACGACTTCGCAAGTCGTTGTTTACGACGGCAAGACCAAGGCGGCGGTTCGCAGCTTCACCGCGTTTGAAACGGCGTTCACGGGTGGGGTGTTTGTTTCGGCAGGGGATTTGAACAACGACGGTGCTGCGGACATCGTCATCACGCCGGACAATAGCGGTGGCCCACGGGTGCAGATTCGGAGCGGCAAAACCGGCACGCAACTCATCGGTGACTTCTTCGGGATCGACGACACGAACTTCCGGGGCGGCGCGCGAACGAGTTTCGGCGACTTGAACAACGACGGCACGCAAGATTTAATCGTGGCCGCCGGGTTCGGTGGCGGCCCCCGAGTTGCCGGTTTCAACGGTCTCAGCCTACAACCCGGCGGCTCACCGGGGCGGCTGTTCCCGGACTTCTTCGCGTTTGAAACGACCTTGCGAAACGGCGCCTATGTTGCGGCAGTCGACGTGGACGGCGACGGGTTCGCGGATCTGATCGCTGGCGGTGGTCCGGGTGGCGGGCCACGAGTGCTCGCGCTGAGCGGCAAAGACCTGACCGCAACCACGAGCAAGCAAACCACCGTGGCGAACTTCTTTGCCGGTGACGTGAACAACCGCGACGGCGTTCGCCTAACCGCAAAAGACCTGGACGGCGATACCCGCGCCGACATCGTGGTCGGGTTGGGTTCCCCCGGCGTCAAACAGGTTCGCACTTTCCTGGGCAAGAACATCACCGCCGGGAACACACCCACGGTGTCACTGGAGTTTGATCCGTTCACCACGGCACCTACAGGTGGCGTGTTTGTGGGGTAGTTCACAGAAAGCCCATTGACGATCGTCAATGGGCTT
>JANLRE010000047.1:0-12399 GCA_031368205.1 Fimbriiglobus sp.
CAGCGTCTGCGTCCTCGCCGCAATCGGTGTTACCCGCGCGTGGTGAAACGACGGGTGAGTAAGTGGCCCAAGAAACAGGCCCACCATCTCAAATCGCCACAGCCCACGAAACCCTTTGCAGACTCAATAGTTATCGCTTAAGTCACGGGCATTGGGGTAAGGGGTGGAAACTGGCCAGGGCAACCTGTGTCCAAAAGGTCTACCAACAAATGTGCCGCTCACCCAAAAGCACGGAAATGATTAGGATTAGCAAGAACTATATCTCCATATTGAAGGGACGGTTTCGCTGCGCCTCGCTCGTTGTCTAAATACAGTTTACGTGTATCCCGTGGTGAGTAATCCGGGGGAACGGATTCACTCGGTGGCGGGATTGAACTTCGGGATTTCACCGAACGCGATGCGGGTCGGGGCGGTGTCCTCGGAGCCGATCAGCGTGCCGAAGTGGATCGACTGCTTGCCGAACGTCCGGTTCACCTGGTCCATCACATGGGACAGCGTCGTCACTTGGCGATCGTGTTCAAACAACGACGGCGTGGCCGCCGACGTGGGCACCAGATTCGTCAGGACCATCGAGACTTTGAGCGGCGTGCGATCCTGCGGGCGGTGTTCCCACAAGTCGATGAAGGCACGCAACAGGTTCAGCGTGTCCTGGCAACGCGGCACGTGGGTCCGGACTTCCCACCGGGCACCGTCTTCGTACCGCACGCTAATCGTGAGCGTGTCCGTCCAGTAGTCGATACTGCGCATCCGGGCGGCGGCTTTGTGGATTAGCTTGATGAAGACGCCACGGGTGCCGATGTCGTTGCGTAAATCGGGCGGCAACACGTGCGAGTGGCCGAGCGTTTTGCGTCTGGTCGGCTTCTCGTAAACCTCGTCGCCCCGCAACAAGTGGAACCACCGTTCGCCGTGGATTTTGCTGCCCCACACTTGCGACAACTGCTTGACAGTGAGCGAATAAAGTTGCTGCACGGTGAAGACGTTGTACAGGTTGAACCGCTTCTTCATTCGCGGTCCGATGCCCGGAAAGTCCGTGATTTTAAGCTCATACATTCGGGCCGGCAGTTGTTCGGTTTGGATGATTGTTAGCCCGTTCGGCTTCTTCATATCTCCTGCCACTTTCGCCAACATTCCGTTCGGGGCCACGCCAATCGAACAGCGCAAATGCTCTCCGACTTTCGCGTAGATTTCCGCCTTGATATGCAGGGCAATCTTCGTGGCCTTTACGGCGGTCCGTTCGTCCCCGATCAGTTTGCAGGCCATTTCGTCGATGGACATGACCTTGGCAACCGGAATGCACTGCCCCACGGCTTTGACGATTTTCTCGTGAACTTCGACGTAGCGATCGTGCCGCCCGGTGCGGAACACAATCCCCGGACACAGCCCGCGCGCCTGCCAGACCGGGGTGCCCGTTTTCACGCCGCGGGCTTTCGCTTCATAGCTGGCCGCCAAGCAGCAAGTCGTCTCCGCCTGCATCGGCACCACCGCAATCGGCTTCCCACGCAACTCCGGAAAGTCCTGTTGTTCGACCGAAGCGAAGTACGCATTCATGTCCACAAACAGGTAACGAAGCGGCATGTGCGTAGCCTCAGAGGGTGAGTGTAATTTCGTACACAACCCATGAGATATCTGATTCTTTGTTCACTATCAACAACCGACTGGGAAAATGGTTGCAAGAAGTGGGTAGCCGGGGGTGGGGTTATGCTAGGCCGGTCGGAAGATATGCCTGGGGTTGGGCGTAGTGACACCCCAGGCAAATGGCTGGCATCCCTTCCGGATTCCTCGGGTTGGTTTTATCCCGACGGGATTTCAGCCACGTAGGGGGCAGCATCTCTATCCTGATGGCACGAACTTCCGTGAGGTATTGACTGATGCGACTCCGTGGGAAATCTGTACTCATCACCGGCAGTAGCCGGGGCATTGGTCTGGCGATCGGTAAGGCAATGGCGGCAGAAGGGGCACAAGTTGTGTTGACTTCGGAAGCCCCGTTGGAGATGTGCGAAGAGGTTCAAGAACTGCTTGCGAAGTACCCGGATTCAACGCATTACACGCAAAGTGATCTGACCCAAGACGGGGCGGCGGACGAGTTAGTGAATAAAGCCTGCGCGAAGCTGGGCCGCATTGATGTGCTGGTGAACAACCTCGGGACGTTTCGGGAACCGCCGTTGTTGCAGCTCACCCGGCGCGACTTCGATTTTCTCTTTCACCTCAACGTCTGGTCGGCGATTGCGATGACACAAGCGGTCGTCAAGAACGCGACGGCGTTGGGGCATGGTGGGCGGATTTTGTTCACGACATCGCTGAACGGCTCGCGGTCGGAACCGGCGCACACGCTTTACGATGCCAGCAAGGGTGCCGTTAATGCCCTCACGCGGCAACTCGCCATCGAACTGGCACCACTCGGGTTCACCACGGCTGCGGTCGCGCCGGGACTTGTGGAGACTCCGCTCACGGACTTCGGATTGCGTTCCGACCCGGTTGCACGGGCTGCGATTATTGCGCAAATCCCGGTTCGCAGAATTGCGACCGTCGAAGATGTTGCGGGGTGGTTTGTGTTCCTGGCATCGGACGCGGCCAGCTATGCCACGGGGATTGTGATCCCCGTCGATGGCGGTCTGGATGCCCAACAAATGGCCCTGCGGCCCATCACCGCGAACGAACGGCAGCCGTGAGCGTTGACGGAACCCTGTGCAAATCCCGTCCGGCAGAAGCCCGGTTGCGTTTCGCGTAGGTTTGCAAAATGGCGTCGCTAATGAAGATGACCACCGCCACCCACACGCAGCCCATCGCCGCCCACTGCGCCGGTTCCATCACTTCGCCGTTCCAATACAGCGCGACGAGAAACTGCATCGTCGGTGAAAAGAACTGAATGAAGCTGATCGTCAACAACGGCAACCGGCGGATCGACAACGTGAACGCCAACAACGGCACCACGGTGATGACGCCCGACATCACCAACAGCCAGTCCAAGTTGGCATCACGACCGAAATGAAGTTCGTTGTTCACGCCTAACCACGTTAGCCACCCGAGTGACAACGGGAGCAACAGCAATGTCTCGACGGTCAGCCCGACGAAGCTTTCCACCGCGACCAGTTTGCGGACCAACGTGTAAAAGCCGAACAACACCGGCAACAGAATCGCAATCCACCCCGCCCCGATCGTAACCATCGGAACGGCCACGCCGATCGCCACCAGTGCGAGTGCGGGGTAGTGGGCCGGTCGCAACTTTTCTTTGAGGAATATCGTGGCCAGAAAGGCGTTCACCAGCGGCATCATGTAGTAGCCAAGGCTCGACTCCGCCACCCGCCCGGTGACCGTGGCGTAAATGTACAGCAGCCAGTTCGCCGCAAGCAAAACGGCACTCAGCAAGAGTGTCAGCACCAATTTCCGGGACTTCAACACGCGGAAGAGTTCACCCCAACCACCGACCACCAGCATCACGCCCGTCAGCAAGCCCATCGACCACACGATGCGGTGCGCGAGGATTTCGAGCGGTGGAACGTCTTTGATCTGGCGGAAGTAAAGCGGGACGAGGCCCCACCAAGTGTACGCGATCAGGCCGAAAATCAAGCCACTTCGGGACAGCGTACCAGACGGATCGGCCACGAAAACACTCCTATTACTTGCTGATTCGACGGATCTGAATTCTCTGGGCCTTTAGAAGGCCCAGAGAATTCAGTGTCACCCAGAACATCCTGCACCCTAGCACGGTGGCTAACCGTTCGTTGCATGTCTTTCTACGCTGACTGGAACACGATTCACCCTCTCCTGGAGGACTTTATGCTTCCCGAAACGATCTTACAATTTGGCTCCGGTCGGTTCCTTCGCGCCTTCGCGGACCTGTTCATTCACCAAGGCAACACCCAAGGCCAGAACATCGGCCGCGTGGTCGTGGTGCAGTCCACCGGCGACGGTCGGGCCGACGGGTTGAACAAGCAAGGGGGGAAATATCACGTCGTCATTCGCGGTTACGAGAACGGCCAAGTCGTGGACCGGGTGGAAGAGTGCGGCAGCATTAGCCGGGCGATTCACGCCGGAACGCAGTGGGACGAAGTGCTGAAACTGGCCACGGCCCCGCAACTGCACACCGTACTATCCAACACGACCGAAGCCGGTTACACGCTGGACATGGAAGACGCGCCGACGGATGCCGTCCCCCGTTCGTTCCCCGCCAAACTACTCGCCGTTCTGAAGGCCCGCTACGAAGCCAAGCTTCCCGGCCTGACGATTATTCCGTGCGAACTCATCGAAGGCAACGCCAAGATACTGCGTGAAAAACTCATCGGCCTCGCTTCCAACTGGGGGTATTCACCTGACTTCCTGAAGTGGATTAACGACGACTGCGTCTGGCTACACACGCTGGTCGATCGGATCGTGACCGGCACGCCGAAGGAACACCCGTTGCTCGCAACCGACCCGATGGTGATCGTCGCCGAACCGTTCGCCCTGTTTGCACTCGAAGACCACCCGCGTTCCGCCTTCAAACTCCAACACCCCGCCATTACCCGTGCCCCGAACGTCGAACCGTACTTTTTACGCAAAGTGCGGATTTTGAACGCCGCCCACACCGCGTTGCTCATTCGCGCAATGCCCAGAGGCTTCACGATCGTGCGGGATGCGGTGAACGATCCGGAACTCGGGACGTGGCTGTTGAAACTGTTGGCGGAAGAAATTGTGCCGACGCTCGAAGGCCGGGTGGAAGGCCCCTCCCGGTTCGCGGAGCAAACCCTGGAGCGGTTCAAGAACCCGTTCCTCGATCACAAGTTTTCCGACATCATCTTGCACCACGAGAGCAAGATGAATGTGCGGCTCATCCCCACGCGGGATGAATTCACCGCCAAATTCGGGCGACCGCCGGTGCTGCTGAGTCGTGTGATTGAAGAGGGGTTGCAGCAGTTGAAGTGAGGCAGTTAAAGCCCAGCAACGATCGTTGCTGGGCTTTCTTGGGTGTTGCTGGGCTTTGTTGTCAGTGGATTTCCTCCCCCTCAACCCGGTAAAAGTACACCGCGACAACCTGGGTGGTCAGTGCGCCGAACGTGTGCCAAAGCCAGTGGGTGCCCATCGGCAGGTCGCTCATGCCGGTGCTGTCGATTAGCCGACAGAACCACGCGATGGCGAAGCAACCCAGGCCGGTGCCGACGTAGACGGCGTGGCGAAACCGAGTGCGGATGAGGACGACGACCATCGGGATCACGATTAACGCGGCGAGAGAAGCGTAGGACAAGTTGACCCGGAGGTTGCGGTTGTCGGACTGGATGAAGCGGAACAACACGCCGTTCAACACGAGATACACCACCAAAAGTCCGACCGAGACGACCAACACTTTTTTCAGCCCGACCGACTTGCCGAGCCGAATCGTTAAATAGACCGAGCCGCCGATCCCGATGAGCGAAATCGGGATGACATCGAGCAAGAAGTAAGCCATCTGGGTACGGGTCGCGTGGTAGAGCGTGCCGCCGATTCCGCCGGCGAGCAGGATGGGCAAACAACACGTGATGAACGGGTATTTTGCAACCCGGCCCCAAAGTTTCCACACCCACCACAGCACGATGCCGATGAACAACGCAGCCGTGACGCTGTTCCAGGGTTCCGCGACGGCGGCGGCATCCGGGGCATACGGGTTCGCCGGGGTTTCCGCATAACGCGGGCCGCCGTCGGGCAAGCGGTTCTGCCAATCGACCGGCCCCGGTTGGACAAAGAAATAATCGGCTCGGGTGGGGGGACTGGTCATTTCGGGTTCCGGTGGCATATCATCCCCGTGAGCAATTGAACGCAGTGGATACCGCGACGTATCCTAGGCAGAAATGGTAGCGAGGGACTGCGGAGTTTTCGTGCGGTTGGAAAAAAGATTTCGCCGCCGCTTGACGCACCGGAAACCGAGTCCTAAAGAAGCGCCACGAAACGATTCGGTCATTGAATTTGCCGCGAACCAAACACGGGTTGAAACGGTCGAACCCGATGCGTATGACGGATGAAACAACGATTCGCAGTGTCTCATTCATAACTTGACTTTAACACTCCATTGGCTGCTTTTCCAGCAATGGGTCGTTGATGAAACTGGAGTTTACTCCGGTGGAAACCGATAGCTTGGGAAACCCCCACCACCGGTCCCGTGTCTAAAAGGAGCCAGCATGACCGCACGACGTTTCTTTGCCCTGGCGGTTCAACCCGCCAACCCAACCCTCGCAGCAGGCCAACACTGGGAATCCATCTCCCAACTCGGCACAATCCGCGCGATCGACGAAGATGAAGACTTCGACGAGGATGAAGAGGAAGAAGAAGACGAGGACGAAGACGAGGACGAAGACGACGACCTTGATGACGACCTCGATGACGACCTCGACGACGACCTCGACGACGACCTCGACGACCTCGACGATCTTGATGATGATCTCGATGACGACGATGAGGAAGAAGAAGAAGAAGAGCTTGACGAAGAGTAATGGCGAACGAACTGACGTGACGTGACGAGCTCAAACAACAGGTCCGGTAGCTGGCTCCTTTCGGGTCGCTGCCGGATTTTTTGGTTTGTCCACTGGCAAATCAAACCGTTGTCCTTGTTGTAATCGGTACCTCTTCCCAGGTTTATCGTGCTTGTCGGAATTGCTCATCACGCGGTGTGGGGTATAATCGAATACGTGAAGTGGAATCATGATCGACCCGCTTGGGTCGCAAGCGACCTCATTATCCGGAACGGGGAGCGAGATGCCGAACCCCAATAAACGTCCCCATTCATCACATTCGACTGCTCTGACCCAGCTTGCCGAACGAACGCAACTGGATTTTGAGCTCGAATTCTTGAACTCGCTGCTATTACGATTACCCGACTTCGCGGACGCATTGCGGGTGCAAGCCTGCAACTTGAGCGCGAAAGGACTGGTCAAGGAAGGTCTAAAAGTCGATCAGTTGATCGTGCAACTCCGCCCGGCGGATGCCACCGCCCACTACAACTTAGCGTGTCGTTACGCGCTGCTGCGTCAAGCGGACATGGCGATTCAAACTTTGAACCATGCCGTGGAATTGGGTTACAACGACTTCCTCTACATGACACAAGACCGCGATCTGGAGTCGATTCGCAAAGACCCGCGATTCCGGGATTTGCTCAAGAAGCAAGGTTTACGAAAAACCAAGTAACGTACTTTAGGGTGAGGGCGGATTCTGTGCCACGCACAATCGACTGGATGTATCACCGCAAGTCTTGAAACACCTGCAAAAAAGCTCAGGGGTTCCTTGAGCCACTCGGTGTCACGACGACAACAACCATCGACGCCTCGAAGAATAAATACGGACCCGATGACGTTTCGAGTTTGTTGAAGGGCGTCACCACGCTGATCGTGGCAAAAGGGAAATCAGTCGTTGACCTCGATCTCAGGAACGAGAAGCCCGACATCGAGACGCTCCTCGCACTTTTACTTGGCCCTACGGGCAATCTCCGCGCTCCAACCGCCCGTGTTGGCACGACCCTGTTGGTCGGCTTCAACGAACAAACTTATGCACTTTTCGTGGCCTAATTCGGTGCGTACACAACTCGGAAGCCCACATCCTCGCCACGGGTGTCGGGGTTAGCACCCCGGCGGGCTGCGGACCGGCACAACGCCGCAGCTTCTCGCCACGAGCCACCGCGCAACACCCGCAGTTCACCTTGAACTGGACCTTTCGGGTCCAGTGCCGATCGCTCCCGGTAGTCGGGTGCATAGACATCATGGCACCACTCCCAGACGTTGCCGTGCATGTCGTACAGGCCGAACGCATTCGGCTCCGTTGAGGCGACGAGGTATGGCATCATTCGCTCTAGCTTCGCCTTACTCGTGTCTTCCTCGCCCAGCGTCCCTTTCTCGTCCTGCTCTTTGTCCATGTTGAAAATCGCCGATTTGCCGTAGATCAGTTTATTCCCACTCGAAAAGGGTTCAGAACCGCCTGCCCGACAAGCGTACTCCCACTCGGCTTCCGTCGGCAGACGATAACCCCATCCTTCGCGTCGCTTGCGATCAATCAGTGAGAGTTTTTTGCAGAACTCGGTGGCTTCCTCCCACGTCACGCTGTCTACGGGTGCCTGTGCCTCCTTGGATTTGCGTAACTTCGGTGCCCACTTCGCGGGGGAGCGGCCCATCACTTGGATGTATTGCGATTGGGTCACTTCGGTCGTGGACATGAAAAACGGCCCCGACACGGTCACCGGACCGTCGGGCGCTTCGTTGGGTTGATGGCCGATTTCACTTGGCATACTACCCATTGTGTAAGTGCCACCTAGCAGTTGCACCAGCGTCATACTTTGCGCATTGGTAAACTTGTCCGGCAGCGGCGGAAGCGCTGACGCATATTGTTGATTGATGACGGCACTGATTGCGGCAATGCCCGCGACCGCAAAGAACGCCAAAGCACCCACGATCAATGCCCGTTTCGGAAACCGATTCTTGGGCTTCCGACTCCGACGCCTCGTCGTCGCAGTGCTCGGGTTAGGGTACGAGACGGTAAACTGGTCAAACGGTGTCGAATTCGGCGCGACGGATTGATTGGCCTGTTGCGCCGATAAAACAGGACTTGCGTAGGTCATCACAGGCCGCACCGCGATGACTTCGATCGGCGCAACGGTCGGCCCAAGATTTATGCCCGGTGGGCAGAATGGCACGAGGGCGTAGGCCACTTCTGCGGGTGTTTGCGGGCGGTCCTGCGGTCGCTTCGCCATCAGCCACTTAATGACCGCTTCCAAGTGTGGCGGCGCATCCGGAATGTGTTGCAACAAGCTCGGCGGGGGCGCGGTAATGTGCTGAATGAGTTTGTCCGTCGGCGTCGGACCTTCAAAGGGAACCTTCCCGGTCAAAATATAAAACAGGGTCGCACCCAGGGCATAGACGTCCGCGCGAATATCGACCCCGAGCGGGTTCTGGGCTTGTTCGGGGGCCAGAAAGTCCGGCGTCCCCAGGACCAACCCCGCATGAGTGACACGATTGATGTCATCCCCGGCTGGATCGTTATTCAGCATGGCCAAGCCGAGATCGAGAATCTTGACTTGGCCCTTGGGTGTCAGCAACAAGTTGGACGGCTTCACGTCCCGGTGAACCAAGCCGCGTTCGTGGGCATGTTGCAGCCCAATCGCGGCCTGCCGAATGTAGTCGCACCCTTGCGGGATCGGAATCGGGCCGTGGTCTCGGACGACTTTGGTCAGGTCGGACCCTTCGACGTACTCCATTGCGAAGTAATGAACCCCGTCCACTTCGTCCGCGTCGAACGCCATCACGACGTTCGGGTGCGACAACTGCGCTGCCGCCCGGATTTCCTGATGGAATCGTTGAATGACCGCCGGTTTCGAGAGCTTTTCTTTGCGAATGACTTTCAGCGCCACGTCGCGTGCCAACCGCGTGTGGCGGGCTTTGAAGACCCGCCCCATGCCCCCTTCGCCGAGCAAGTCGAGCAAAAAGTACGGCCCTAACGTCAGTTGTTGGCCACGACCGCGTGAGATTTCTTTGATTTGAAAATCGGTCAGCCAGCGCTTGCTGCGGATTTCCTTCACCACCGCAAGCGGTTCCGGGTTCGTTTGCGCAACCCAGGCTGTGAGTTCGCCCCACTGGACCGCGCTGAGCAGCTTCGTATTTTGGATTGCGGTGAGCAGGGTGTTAGTTAGTGGAACGCTCATCAAGTGTCCATGTTGGGCAACGGGACGCAGTATCGGAGTATCATTGATTTAGCTGCTACTTGGTACGACGGCGAGAGAAGACTTCGAGTCCGGCATTCATACAACGACGGTGTCCGCACTCCGGTACCCTTTTCAACCCGGCCACGCCAGGATCTACCGTGCCCGATTCGCTCATGCTTGATGGACTGGGGCCAATCCCCGTTCGACGCCCGGAAACCGTCACAGAATTGGGTGAACTCGTCCGAGAAACTATCCGTGATGAGAAGGCACTTTACCCGTTCGGTGGACGGACCAAGCTCGATTTCGGCTTGCCACCGACAAAGTCCGGAGTTGCGGTCGATTGTCGGGCCTTCAACACGATCATTGATTACCCGGCACGGGATCTAACGATCACCGTCGGTGCAGGAATACCGATCGCCACACTGCAAAACACACTGGCAGTCGAGGGACAACGACTGCCGATTGACATCCCCAACCCGGACGAATCCACGCTCGCCGGTGCCATCGCCACGAACACATCAGGCCCCCGTAGGTTCTTACGCGGGACGTTACGGGATGCTGTCATCGGAATCAGTTTCCTGACGGACGCCGGAGTCGAAGTGAAGGGTGGCGGTCGGGTCGTGAAGAACGTGGCAGGCTACGACTTGATGAAGTTGCAAATCGGCGCACTGGGGACTCTCGGAATCCTGACCCAAGTGACCTTAAAAGTGACGCCCAAGCCGGAAGACCAAGCGTTCGTCGTGTTCGGCATCAACGCCGCGTCCATCGGGCCGACGCTGGACCGGCTCCACCTCTCCGCAAGTCGTCCCGCCGCAATCGAAGTGTTGAATAGTGCGGCTGTGAAACAAATTGCGGAGCAAACCGGCATCGCATTGCCCATGAGCGATCCGTGGCTAATCGTGGCCGGATTTGAAGAAAAGGCCCCGACGGTCGCGTGGCAAGTCGGCACACTGAAGGACGAACTGAAGGCCGCCCCGGTCCGCAACGTCACGGAATTTCGCGGCATAGAATGTGACAAGCTGTGGCACGCACTGACCCAGTTGCAATCCCCGCGCGAATCACGGTTCAGCTTCAAGGCGAACGTCCTGGCCAGCGAAGTTGGCACGTTCCTCGGTACAGCTAGTGCGGCGAATACGGATTTGGTACTCCACGCCCACGCGGGCAACGGCATCGTGTTCGGGCACATACACGCCGAACTGACGGTGGATCAGGCGTCGGCAATACTGGCCAAGCTCACGCCGGCGGAACCGGGGAACTTGACCGTGCGGCGATGCCCCAGCGAGTGGAAGAAAGTGCTGCCCATCTGGGGACGATCCCGCCACGAGCTTTCGACAATGCAAGCCGTGAAGAAGATGCTCGACCCGCACAACGTGTTTAACCCCGGCCGGCTGTTTAAGATCTAACACACTATTCTCAACAAATATCACTATGATGTCTAGCAAAACTGAATTGCCCGTTGTGCTGCCGAATGGACCAAAGATTGATTACGAGTTGTTACTCGATTGTGTCCATTGTGGGCTATGTACATCTGCATGTCCCACGTATGTGGAGAACGGGAATGAAGCCGATTCGCCACGCGGTCGAATCTATCTGATGCGGCAAGTGATTGACGGTGCGCTCGAACTCGATTCCACCGTGAAAGACCACCTCGATCTCTGCTTGAACTGCCGGGCTTGTGAGACCGCTTGCCCGTCCGGCGTGCAATACGGGCGACTGATTGAACCGTTCCGCGAGTACATGGAACAGCAAGAACCGGGTCGGTCCACGGCAACATTGAACGCATTGCAACGCTGGATGCTGTTCAAGATATTCCCGTCCCGTAACAAAACCCGATTGGCATTAGCCCCCGCACGATTGCTGCAATGGACCGGCGTCGATTGGCTCATTGAAAAGGCCGGATTGACGCGATTACTGCCGAAATCGTTGCGCACGATGAAGAACATGTTGCCCGATTTGCAGGCCCATTACGGCAGTTTGCCGGAAGTGCTTCCGGCGATCGGCCCCAAGCGGGCACGGGTCGGGTTATTCCTAGGGTGCGTCGCCGATGCGTTGTACCCGCAGACCAACTACGCCACCGCAAAAGTGTTGCAAGCGAACGGCTGCGAGGTGATTATCCCCCGTAACCAGGGGTGTTGTGGGGCGTTACATTATCACAACGCGGACGAGCATCACGCCCAAGAATTAGCGGCCAAGAATTGTGACGTGTTTGGTATGACAAGTGAAACTTGGGATTCGCTCGATGCCATCATTACCAACGCGGCGGGGTGCGGGGCGATGTTGAAAGATTACACCCACATGATGCACAACCACCCGCAAGCCGAAGCCGCGAAGCGGTTCAATGCGAAGGTACGCGACATTAGTGAATTCTTGTACGAGTTGGGCGCCATTAAACCGACCCACCCGATCAACATTAAAGCGACGTATCATGATGCGTGCCATCTACGACATGCCCAGCAAATCCAGAAACAGCCACGAGCCTTACTCGACCTGATTCCCGGCATGGAAATGATTGCGTTACCCGAGACCGAACTCTGTTGCGGCGCGGCAGGTAGCTACAACCTCACGCAACCCGAGATGGCCGAGAAACTTGGCGATCGCAAGATTGAAAACATCAAAGCGACGGGTGCCAAGGCAGTGTTCGCCGGGAACGTCGGCTGTCTGATGCAAATCACCCGACACTTGAAGAAAGAACTCCCCCATGTGTGGGCCGCCCACCCGATTGACGCGCTGTGGGCCAGCTACAGCGGGATCATGCCACGCGAATTGCA
>JANLRE010000119.1:0-13592 GCA_031368205.1 Fimbriiglobus sp.
GGCGCTTGTGGCATCGCCGCCTTGTCGTCCGGCCCCAGCACTATCGGGGCGCCCTTCTTCGGTTGCGGTGCATTTTCTTTGGCTGGCACCTGACTCGTCACAAAAGTCGCAGTGGCGAAAACGAGCCACAGCGAAAGACCAACAAACCGAATGCACTTCATCATCGTTCCTCTTGCTACGAAGCCGTTTGTCTCAAGTTCAACCGTCGCATTCTCCATGTTTCAATGTGGAAGTCCATGAGATTCGGAACAGGCCCTCTTATGCTACGGTTTCCACCACGCATCGAGCTTCTGTTGCAATGCGGTCACTCGCTCAGGCTCTTTCGTCGCCAGATTGGTTGTCTCGGTCGGGTCCGCTTTCAGGTCGTACTGTTCGACAACAGCCTTCGGCATGTTTGCGGTGTTGGGCACGATCAGCTTCCAGTAGCCCTGCACCAACCAGCGGCATTTCAGGCTCGAAACCGGCTTGGCGATGTCGATGGCATTGTGTGTGAAGTTCTCGCCGTAGACGGTGTCCCGCTTCGCCACAGCGACCGTATCGAGCAGATTCACCCCCGGCAAATTCGCGGCTGGCTTCAGGCCACACGCAGTTAGAATTGTTGGTGCCACGTCAATCGAGTGTGCCAACGCTTCACTCACAGCAGGCTTCACACGCCCTGGCCACCGCACGATGATCGGCGTTCGCAAGCCGCCGTCGTACTGCGACTGCTTCGATTTCGGGGCGTAACTGTTCGCCACCGGGTCTTGAATCCAGCCGTTGTCGTGGAGGTAGACCACGATCGTGTTCTCTTTCAATCCTTGCTTGTCGAGGTGCCCGAGCAACTCGCCGATGGTTTCGTCGAACCATTCGCACATCGCCCAATACTTCGCCACGAACAGGGATTCGTGCTTCGCCTTGTACTTGTCAAGCAACCGTTGCGGCGGGTTGTGCGGCTGATGTGGCATGATCGGGGCGTACCAGACGTAGAACGGCTTGCCGTCTGACTTGGCTTGGTCGATGAACGTTGTCACTTCCTTCAAGCCCTGCCGACCGATCTTCAGGCCGTCGTCGCCGTGCCGTCCCCCTTTGGTCGGGTCGCCGTGCGTCATACCCTCGGTGAAGCCGCCACACCGGCAAGCGTTGCCTTCCCACCACTTGCCCGATTGATGGCTGATGTACCCGGCGGCACCCAGTAGCTTGGCGATGTTCGGCACCGTCTCAAACGCCGCCACCATCTTCGCCCGGTCCGCGAGATACCGTTCGTCCTTCATCGCTTGCCCTTGGTTCAAACCAGTTGGCAACGGCGGGTCGTTCGACGTGATCGTGTGTTGATGGGGAAACAAGCCCGTAATCATGGACGCGAGACTGGCTCGACACAGGCTGTCTGGCACATACCCTCGACGATACACCAGCGATTCCGCCGCAAGTTGATCGAGGTGTGGCGTGCGAACGTGCGGATGGCCCATGAAGCCGTAGTCCGTGTACGCTTGATCGTCGCCGACGATCATGACCACGTTCGGCGGCGCCGCGCAAACCGGCGTAGCGAACACCACGAGCAACAAAGCGTAGCGCATGAGAGAGGTTTCCTTCACCGAGTCGTTGACCAGCACCCCCCCTATTTTGGTCATCGGTCTCGGCAAGTACAACGCGCATTCTCGCCACCTACCAAGGATTGACCCTGCCGGTGAAAACGCCCCATCTTTCGCTGTCTACCGTTTTTACTGATTATGCCGACTGCGCCAGTCCGATAAACCGTGCAGGGTTGTTGCCGAAGCGATTCGTTCCGTTGTTGTACCGCGGTGGAGTCGAACTCGTTCGTGACTCATTCCGCGTGAGGGGATAGCGATGGACCGTTGGCGCCGCATCCGAGTTCGCGTCGTGACCGGCCTCATTGGGGTTAGCCTCATTGGGGTTAGCCTCACGCCGGTCCTGTCGGCCCAACCGCCAGCCGACACCCCCCCGACGAACGTGGGACCAGTCGCCGAGAAGCAGGCCCTTGTGAAACCGGGCGACCCCGGACCACCACCGGGGACGATCCTCCAGCCCGGCGAGAACCCGATCGACCTGGGTAGCGCCCTCCGATTAGCCGGGGTTGAAAACCCAGAACTGTTGCTCGCCCGGCAGCGGGTCACGGAGGTCATGGCCCGTCGCCAACTCGCCGCCGCCCAACTCCTCCCGAACTTGAACCTCGGGACCAACTACGATTTGCACCGTGGCCCGCTTCAGCAGTCAAACGGTACCATTCTGAACGTCAACCGAGACGCGCTGTACGTCGGGCTAGGTGCGAACGCGATCGGAAGCGGTTCGCCCAACGTTCCCGGACTCAACTACAACCTGAACGTCGGCGTCGGGTGGTACGGGTTCCTCGCCTCCCGCCAGCGAGTGACGACCGCCCAGGCGGTCGCCGACGCGGTCCGCAACGACATCTTACTTCGGGTGTGTCTGGCCTACCTGGACTTGCTCCGGGGCGACGGCCGGCGGGCGATCGCGGCGAAGAACCGCACGGAGGCGAGCGAGATCGCCCGGCTGACGGCTGTGTACGCCCGGACTGGTCTAGGACGGAAAGCGGACGCGGACCGAACTGCGGTCGAGCTGAGCAAGCGCGACGCGGAGATGACGCAAGCCGAAGCGGACACGCTCACGGCGTCCGCCCGGCTCGCTCAACTCCTGAACCTCGATCCGTCCACACGATTGAAGCCGATCGACGGGTGGGTTGTGCCGGCCCCGCTCGTTCCGGACCCGGTCCCGTTGTCGGACCTACTGGCGATCGCCCTCCTTCAACGGCCCGAACTCGCCGCCCGTAGGTCCGAGGTCCAGGTCGCCCTGTATGAACTCTCGTTAGCAAAGGTTCTGCCGTTCTCACCGAACGTGATCCTCGGGTTTAGTGCGGGGGGGTTCGGCGGCGGTAGCAACTTGGTTGCAGCCGCCGGGACTGGCCCCCGCTTCAGCGGTCTCGACGGTCGCACGGACTTCGACGTGGTCGTGTTTTGGACGTTCCGCAACATGGGCGTTGGCAACGTCGCCCTGAATCGGGCAGCCGATAGCCGGATGCGGCAGATGCGGCTGAGGGAGTTGGAGACGCTGAACACAGTCCGGGCTGAGGTGGCGGAAGCAAAGGCCCGTGTGGACGCGAGGTTCCTCCAGATCGACGCGGGCGAGAAGGCCGTCCGGGCAAGCGCCGATGCGTATACCGAGGATCTGACCCGGATCAAAGGCGGGCAGGGGCTGCCGCTCGAAGTGGTGGACAGCCTACGGCTGCTTAGCCGGTCCCGGTACGAGTACCTGGACGCGATCCTCGACTACAACCGTGCCCAGTTCCAGCTCTGGGTCGCTCTCGGCCAGCCGCCGGCAAACTACCTAGCCCGTCCGGTCCCGGCGGATCTCGTTCCTCCCTCGATCGTTGATGTTCTGCCGGGGCCACGTGACTTGTCCATACCACAGATGCGGCCCACCCAGACCCCCGTCAAGCCCTGACCGTAGACTGACAACCTCGGCGCGGAGACTGGACATGACAGGTTTGCGATTTTGGACTCGAAGCGTCCGGCGGGTAACGGTCGTGGGCATCGGTTGTGGTGCGGTCGCCTTACTCGGAGCCGGGTGCCAGTCGGTCGGTCCTCCCATACCAATTGCCCGCCCACACACCGTCCAATACCACGGACTTGGGTTGCCCGCCTCTGTCCCCAGCGGTACATTGGCGTCCGCCAACCGTAGCCGCAACGTGTCTCCGACGGAGGCTACCTCCGAGCAGGTCCGCCCGGTTAGTGCAACGGTGGATCATTCTCCGACCGCAGCCGCCCTTGCCGGACAACTTGAACTCCCGACCTCATCCGTGTCGAAAGTGACCATCGACCTGGGGACCGCACTCCGGCTCGCGGGCGTGGATAACCCGACTGTGAACTTGGCCCGCGAGCGAGTCCAGGAAGCGTTAGCCGATGAACTTGCGGCCCAGGCGTTGTGGCTTCCGAGCGTGAACGTCGGCGGGAACTTCTACCTCCACCGGGGTGTGCTCCAGGCGTCGTCGGGGCAAATCCGCGACGTGGACCGTCAAAGCCTTTACGTCGGAGCCGGGGCACGGGCCGCAGGCACCGGGACCGTTACCATTCCGGGTGTGTGGTTGTTCGCCCACCTGGGGGATGCAATCTACGAACCACTCGCCGCCCGCCAGCGCGTCACCGCCAGTCAGTCCGACATCCGAGCCGTCCATAACGCGATTCTCCGGGACGTGGCCTCCGCATACCTGCGACTGGTCGGGGCCGAAGCCCGGCTCGCCGTTCTTCAGCGGGGTGAACTGGATCTCGCCGAGGTGGTCCGGCTGACCCGTGTATACGCCGAGAAGGGCCAGGGCCGGCAAGCCGATGCCGATCGAACGACCGCGAATGCCGAGCTACTCCGCCGCCAAGTCCGGGAGGCCGAGGAGGACGTTGCGGTCGCGTCCGCCCGGCTCTGCCGCCTCCTGAGCCTGGACCCGTCGAACCCGCTCCACACCCCGGTCGGCTCGGTCCAGCCGTTTCGGTTGATCGCCGAGGAGACCGACACCGAACCGCTCGTGGCCGAAGCGGTGCGTTCCCGACCGGAATTGCTTGCCAGGGCAGCCGAGATTCAGGAGGCTTATACCCGAGTCCGACAGGAACGGGTGCGGCCGTATCTCCCGCTCATTTCGGTCGGGTACAGTGGCGGAGGGTTCGGTGGCGGGAGCAACCTCGCAGACTCAAACTTCGGGTCGCTCAAGGGACGGTCGAATTTCGACGCGGCGGCCGTCTGGAACGTCGAGAACCTAGGATTTGGAAACCGAGCTCGCGTCCGGCGGGCCAATTCTGAAGTTGGTCAGGCGGTCGCCGAGTATGACCTCGTCGTGAACCAGATCCGCCGGGAAGTGGCCGAGTCGTCGGCTGAAGCTCGGGCGGCCGCGCGACAGATCGAGACCACGACGGAGGCACTGGCGATCGCCGAAGACGGGTTTCGGCTGGAGAGCGAGCGAATCCGTCAGGGGCTGGGCCGGCCGATCGAAACGGTAGACAGCTTCCGCCAACTCCTCGACAGTCGGCAGGAATTGGTTCGGGCCGTGGTCGCCTTCGATGTGGCCCAGTTCCGGCTGTTCGTCGCGGTCGGGAGCAACCCACTCGCAGCCCCCGGTCGTGCGGAGGTCGCAGTGCCGGGGCCAAAACCCAGCCCCTGATTTCGTGCGTACGTCCGATTGTGTCGCTCAACAGGCCCGGTCAAAGGTACGGTCAAAGGAGGTCTGCTATGGACCAGACATTCGCCCCGCAGGAAGACCCACGGGTGCGGTTCGCCGCCGAGCGGACCCTCCTCGCGTGGGTCCGGACCGGGGTCGCACTCATGGGGTTCGGGTTCGTGGTGGCCCGGTTCGGGCTGTTCCTGAGGGAGCTGGCGGCAACGTCGGCTTCGGCCCAAGTCGTCCGATCGACCGGGCCGTCGATGACCCTCGGCGTCGGGCTGACCGTCCTGGGGGTCGCCGTGACCGCCCTCGCCGGTTGGGAATACTGGGCGGTGCTGCGCCGGATCGACCGCCGCGAGCCGTACCAGCCGCCGAGGGTCACACTCGGGCTTGTGATGGCGGTGGTACTCATCGCATTGGGTCTTGCAATCACCGCCTACTTGTTAACGCTCTGAACCGCAGTGGGTTCGTGGACAGATCACGTCACGGCTGGGATGTCGGCGTGTGGGATCGCTTCCTATCCCGTTACACCGAGTGGGTATCTGCCGAACCGGCCTCACCGGGATGTGTGTGAGTTGCCACGATCGGGTTGTGCCCCAGGTCGCCGGGGAGCGGCTCGTCGTCCTCGAACCTCTTGGAGACCAGGAGCGAGTAGACGCACGGAACGACCAGTAAAGTCGTGACCAGCCCGGCGACCAAGCCACCCAGGACGGCCCGCCCGAGCGGGACGTTGGCTTCACTCCCGCGCGCCAGCCCGAGGGCCATCGGGATCAACGCCAGGAAGGTGGCCATCGCTGTCATTACCACCGGCCGAGCGCGGATGGCGGCCGCCCGCCGGATCGCCTCGTCGGGAGGTAACCGCTCGGCCTTTCGCAGGTTCTCCGCGAAGTCGGTCAGGAGGACCGTGTTCGACACGACGATCCCGACCATGAAGATCACCCCGAGCAGCGACTGCACGTTCAGGGCGGTGCCGGTCACGAACAGCACCAATACGACCCCAACTACACCGATCGGGACGGCCGAGAGGACCACCAGCGGCGTGACGTAGGACTTGAACAGAGCAACCATGAGGAAGTAGATCAGGAGCACGGCCCCGCCCATCCCCATTGCTTGGTAGCGGAAGGTGTCCTGCATCTTCTGATACTCTCCGCTCAGAACAATCTTCCCGCCCTCCATTGGCTTCTGCTCCTTCGAGTCCGGGTCGAACGGCGTCCACCCGCCGCCCGGTCGGGCGACCCCGTACTTCGCTACCACGCGGTTCACGTCGTCCGCGACGTGCCCGAGGTCTCGGCCGTGGACGCCCATCGTCAGGTCCATCGTTGGCTGGAGGTTGGTGTGGACGATTTCGGACGGAACTTCCGTCTTCCGCAAGGTGGCGAGGTTCCGCAGAGGGATTGACGTTTTCTGGGCCGGGCTGGTGATCGGGATGTCGAGCATCGTCTCGAACGAGGCGACATCCCCTTCCGGGTACTGAACCCCGACGTAGTATTGGTTGTGGCTCTTCGGGTCGATCCAGAAGTTCTTCTTGTTGAACTGGATACTGCTGTTGAACGCGGACACGACGTTCCGCATCACGTCCACCTGGGTTAACCCGAGGCTGGCCGCTTTCGCCTGGTCCACCTCAATGACGTACTGCGGGTAGTTCAGCCGCTGCATGATGCGGGCGTCCACCACCCCGTCGATCCCCCGCACTTCGTCCAGAATTTGCTCGGCCACTGCCCGCGCCTTGTACAGGTCTTTGCCGGTGATCCGGACGTTGATTGGAGTAGACTTCCCCTCGTTCATGGCCGACCGAATCATCCCCCCGGCGTCGAACGCGAACTCCAAATCGTCACGTGCGAAAGCGGGAGTACCGGCAGGGAGATCGTGTGCCGCGAGCCGCCGGGTGTGGACCTCGGTGAGGGTCGCCTGGAAACCTGGGTCAGACGCGAACCCACGGCGGAGCAAGTCCACCGCCTCCTGCGCCGACTGCGTCCGGTCAGCGACGAGCTGGATTTTCAAGACCGCGTCCATCGGCCCGGCGTTTGGGGTGAACGCGGCCGACCAGTCGGCCGTCAGGCCAATCTCACTAATCACGATCTCCAACTCGGTGCCGAGCGTCTTCTTGGCGTACAGTTCGACCGCCTCGACGTACCCCTCGGTGACCTCGATCCGCGTCCCGGACTTGGCCCGGACGTAGACTTCAAACGAACCGGCGTCCACCTCCGGGAAGAACTCCCGGCGGAGTTGGGGGCCGAGCAGGACGACGACCAGGGCGAGCAACCCGAACGCCCCGCCGATGACCAGCAGCCGGGCCTTCATCGCCACTGCGAGGACGCGCGTGTACGCCCAGATGGCGGCGTCGATCACCGACTCCCACCGCTCGAACGCGCGAGCGAGTAGGCCACTCTGGTGAGGGTGCTCGTGTTCGTTCCGGTCGCTGTAGTCGTAGGTGTGCGACTCGATCGGGGCGGCGGCGTGCCCCCGGAGCCAGCCGGCGCACCGGGCCGGGACGAACGTCAACGATACGACGTAGGCGATCACAACGGCGAACCCGACGGCCAGGAATAGGGGCATGAACAGGAACGCCCCGAGGCCGGGAATCAAGGCGAGGGGGAGGAGCACGAGTAGCGTGCAGAAGGTCGCCGCTAGGCTCGGCATGGCCACCTCGCTCGCCCCGAGGAACGCGGCCTCCTTCGGCTTCGCACCCAGGCCGAGGTGGCGGTGGGTGTTCTCCAACACCACGATCGCCAAGTCCACAAGCGGGCCGATCGCCAGGGCGAGGCCGGCCAGGGTCATCACGTTGATCGTCTGCCCGAAGCTGTACAAGCACGCCATCGCCCCGAGTACGGCGATTGGGATGGTCATGACTGCCACGAGCGTCAACCGCCACTCGCCCAGGAAGAGGAGGATCACCATCGAACACAGGATCGCCCCGAGGACGCCTTCCTCGGCCAAGCTGTGGATCGCGCTCTTGACGTACACCGACTGGTCCATGACCAACTTCAGGTCCACGTCCGGCGTGGTCAGGCGGTCCTTCATATCGGGCAGGCCGTCCCGTAAATTCCCGACCACGCCGAGGGTACTCGCGCCCTGCTGGCGGTAAACCGGGATGTACACCTGCCGGCGGCCGTCCACCCGGACGATGTTCGTCTGGGTCAGGCTGGTGTCCTTGGTGACGGCCACGTCCCGGAGGAAGACGGTCCCGGTCGGGTCGGTGCGGACCGGGATCTCGCCCATACGATCAATCAGTTCGTACATCGAGTTGGAATCGAGGGCGTAGTCGGTCCAGCCGATGCGGGCGGACCCGGCCGGCAGGAAGATGTTGTAACGGTCCAGGGCATCCATCACGTCCACCGGGGACAGGTTGCGGGCCTGGAGTTTGTGCCGGTCGAGGAGGGCCAGGATGGTCCGCAGCCGGCCGCCATACACCACCGGGGCGTTCGCCCCTGGGGAGGCCATAATCATGTTCCGCACCTGATACCGGGCGGTGTCGTACAGTACCGACTCGCCCTGCGTCTTGCTGTTGAGGGCGATCAGGCAGACCGGGGTCGAAGAGGTCGGGTCGTAGGGGAGGACGACGGGGGGGAGCGTCCCCGGTGGGAGGTTCGGGATGGCGGCTGTGGCCAGCGAGTTCACCTGGGTCAGGGCGGCGCTCGGGTCGGTGTCGTCCGCGTAGTAGTTCCGAATGATGCTCGCCCCGACGATGGACCTGGACTCCTGCCGGCGGGTGCCGGCGGCTTGCCCCACCCAGCGCTCCATCCGGCCGGTGATGTCGGCCTCGACGTTGGTCGAAGACATGCCGTTGTAAAACGTCAGGACTTGGACCGCCGGGCTACGATACACCGGCAGGATGTCCGCCGGAATCAACGCCAGGGAAGCCCCGCCGGCGATGACGACGGTCAGCACCAGGACGGTGATCGCCCGTGGGTTCCCGAGCGAGAAGCGGATCAGTCCATTCATGGTTCGGTCCAGATAAGCGGGCGGGCCGGCGGAGGTTGGCCGGCCCGTGTGGTAGGGGTAGCGTTCGGCTAGGTGGTTCGTGCTGGCCTTGGTTTACGGGTTACTGTCGCGGTCAGTGCCTGCCGGGACCGTCGCTTTGGCCGCCGACGGTGACCGCGGTCCCCTCCTCGATCGGCCCGGCCGCCCGGACGACCACCATGTCATCTAGGGTCAGTCCAGATACCACCTCGGTCTCGATCCCGTTGTCGGTCGCGTACCGAACCGGGACGACGTGAACCCGGTCCCCGCGGACGACCCGCGCGGCCCCGCGTCCGCCCTCGGCTTTCCCGAACAGGGCCGCCGACGGAACCCGCACGGCGCTTGGCGTGCCCTCGCTCAGGGTGATCGTCACCCGGCCATACATGCCGTGCCGCAGTTGCCCGTCCGGGTTCGGCACGTCCACCTCGGTCCGCATCGTCCGGCTTTGTGGATCCTCGGCGTCCGCCCACCGAGCCACCCCGACTTTATTCGCACCCTTCGTCTCAAACACGACCCCAGGTAGGGCGTCGATCTCGACTACGGCTGGGTCGCCCAAGCTGACGTAGGGCACGTCCCGGTCGGGCACCCGGACGACGACCCGCATCACGTCGATCCGCTCGACCGCCAGGACCGGCGTGGCCCCCCCCTGGTCGGCCGACTTGATGAAGTCGCCGAGGTGGAAGCTTCGCCGCGTGACGACCCCGGTGTACGGGGATTTGATGACCGCGTAGTCGAGCAGAACCTGAGACTTCTCCAACTCCGCCGTCGCCACCTCGACCCCGGCCTTCGCCTCGTCCACGTCGGCGACCGCTTGGTCGATCTTGGCCCGGACCGCAGTCGCCCGCTCGACGGCCGCGTCGATGCCTTCCCGCGCCGCGTTTTCGCCCTCGAACGCGGACAGGTAGAAGTCTTCTTGCTCGTCCACCACCCGGGCCTCGATCGCCCGCTCCTTGGCCAACTCCTTGTACCGGGCGAGTTGCTTCTCCCGGTACTGGCGGTAGGAGGTTTTCGCGCGGACCATCACCTTGGCCAGGGTGACCCCCGCGTCCGCCGCTTTCGCCTCGGCCTTCGCGGCCGTCAGTTGGGCGTCCATCTGCCGGATCTTCGCGACGGCGTTCTTCACGCGGGCGGTGTCCCGCTGGACTTGCTTCAAATACTCCGGGACCGCGATCCGGGCGAGGACATCGCCCTTCTTGACCCGGCTGCCGATGTCCACCGACTGCTCGACCAGGAACCCCGACGCCTTGGCGTACAGGTCAGCGGCCTCGAACGGCTCGACCGTACCGGGCTGGACGCACACCCGCTGGATTCCTCCGGCTTGGGGGTGGACGACTTCGACCGACACGGCTGCCCCCGAAGGGGTCCGGGCGTCGGCCGCCACTGCGGAGGGGCCGATTTGTGGGAGCGCCGGCGACCGCCCCTTCAGCACCCAGTAAGCGCCGCCCGCGCCGGCCCCGACAAGCACGGCGATCCCGGTTATCCATGACGCCCATCGGAACCATAACGGATTGCGATTCATTGGCGGGGTTCTCTGCAGGGTTCATTCGGACGAGTGGTCACGGTGCGGGGATACTCTTAATGACTATAAGCATACCATGTGCCAAACCCACCGCGGCGCAAATACGCCGACAGACAGGCGCCTATCAAGATTTTCTGGCACTCCGTTTACAACAATTTTGCGGCCCTGAACGGGCCGTTCGATTTACCTCGTGCAATGCCCTGGGAACTGGATGTGTACGCAGGATTTGCCAAAATCCAGCCGCGCTCTCAACAGAAATGATGGCACATTGCCAAGGATGTTTGTAGAACCAATAATAACCTGGATCGGCGGAGCACTGTCGTGAGTCCTCGCTCCTGCCGATGAACTGTTTTTTCTTATTAAGGCGTGGGTTCATGATCGAATCAAAAGATGCTCGGGTGGTTGCCAATATCCTGTCCGGAATCGGCGACCCGATTCGGATGGTCGTGGTTCACTATCTCACAGCCGGGCCGCATTACGTCGGCCAACTCGCAACGTTGGTCGGAATCCCGATCGTGAACATGTCCCACCACCTCGGGGTGATGCGGGCCGCTGGGATTGTTGAAAATACCAAAAATGGGCGAATGGTGATGTACTCGCTGAACCCCGCCCTCTACACGACCCAGGATTCCCACGACGCCATCGGGGACTTGAAAGCCGGGCAATGGACAGTCACCATCGTGAAGCCGAATGCCGGCCCGGCACCTGCTAAGAAGTCAGCGGCCAAAGGAAAGTAAACACTAAACGGAACCGCACGATGATCCGACTCGGTCTTACGATACTGATCGTCGGTTGCTGTCAACCGATTGTCGCTGCGGTGCCGAATATCGTGGTCATCCTCGCGGATGATCTCGGTATCGGTGACGTGAAGTGTTACAACCCGCAAGGGAAAATCCCGACGCCGAATCTCGATCGCCTTGCGATGCAGGGCGTTCGGTTCACGGATGCTCACTCTGCGTCCGCCGTTTGCAGCCCGACGCGCTACGGTCTCCTGACCGGCCGATACTGTTGGCGAACGAAGCTTCAGAACGGCGTTCTCGGGGGGCTTTCACCGCGATTGATCGCCCCTGCCCGCGAAACGGTGGCTTCGCTTTTGCGGAAGCAGGGCTACCACACCGCGTGCGTCGGCAAGTGGCACCTCGGCCTCGATTGGAAACTCAAGCCCGGCAAGAGCGTCGCCGAACTGGGCATCGAATCGCGGGAACAAGTCTTCAACGTCGAGTACGACCACCCCTTTGCCGGTGGCCCGAACGCGGTCGGGTTCGATTACTTCTTCGGCATCAGCGCGTCGCTCGACATGGTCCCGTACACGTTTCTGGAAAACGACCGCGTCACGGTGAACCCGACGGACGACAAAGACTTCGCCATGACGAAAGGCCGCGCGGCGAGTGGCCGCAACCGCAAGGGGCCGACCGCCCCCGGCTTCGACGCGATGGACGTGCTGCCAACGTTGGGCAAGAAAGCCGTTGAGTTCATCGCGGCCCGTCAGAAAGACGCGGCCAAACCGTTCTTCCTTTACCTTCCCCTCACCGCGCCGCACACGCCGATTCTGCCCACGGACACGTGGGACGGGAAAAGCAAACTGAACCCCTACGCCGACTTCGTGATGCACACGGATGCCGTCGTGGGTGACGTAATGGCGGCCCTGGAAAAACACGGGTTTGCGGACGAAACTTTACTCATCTTCACCAGTGACAACGGCTGTTCACCGCAGGCGGATTTCCCCGAACTGTTGAAACTCGGTCACAACCCGAGCCACGTCTATCGCGGCATGAAGGCGGACGTTTATGAAGGCGGCCACCGGGTGCCGTTCCTGGTGCGCTGGCCCGGCGTCGCCCGACCGGGGAATGTGTCGGATCAGGTTGTTTGCCTGAACGACATCTTCCGGACCTGTTGCGAAGCGGGCGGGGCAACCGTGCCGGTCACGGCGGGCGAGGACAGCTACAGCTTCCTCGGCGAGTTGAACAGCAATCCAACGAGTCCGGTTCGCACGTCGATTGTGCACCACTCGATCAACGGCTCGTTCGCCATCCGGGACGGCGATTGGAAGCTATGCCTGTGTCCCGGTTCCGGTGGCTGGAGTGCCCCACGCCCCAACCGCGACGATGCGAGCAAGCTGCCGAAACAACAACTCTTCAACCTGAAAGATGACAGCGGCGAAACGAACAACCTCGAAGCGGAACAACCCGAGATGGTGAAGCGATTGCTGACGAAGCTCGAACAAAACGTGACGAAGGGACGAAGCACCCCCGGTGCCGCGCAGAAAAACGACGTGCCTATCGACATCTGGAAGGCCGGAACCGCCGCGATGAAACCACCCGCGAAGAAGACCGCGAAATAAACGCAATGCAGCGTCAACACTCGCGCTGATTGGTTTTTCGTTCGACGCTATTCTAACCGCATGATGACCGAAACCGACGTTGACGCCCAGACGCCAGACATCAACCGTGCCGCCGCCCCCTCCGTGGTGGCGCAGCCGATCTGGTGGCAAATCCTGATGCTGGCGTGGCCCGCCTTGGTGCAGCAAGGATTGCTGCTCACGATCCAACTCTACGACCAGTACCTGACCGGGAAGTTCTCCGAATCGCACAAGGCGGCGCTGACGACCGCCAATTATCTGTACTGGTTCGTGACCAGTTACGCCGTCGTGGTGAACGCTGGTGCAACGGCACTCGTGGGGCGATTGGTCGGCGCACGCGACTTGTCGTTGGCGCGACAAGCGTGCGGACAGGCGATGTTGCTAGCACTTCTGTTCGGATTGCTCGGTAGCGTGTCGGCGTTTCTCGGCCTGCCCACGTTGATTCCCTTACTCGGGCTGAAGGACGAATCCGCCCAGTTTGCGATTGATTATCTGCGCCCGTTGGCAGGGCTGTTGCCGTTTTACATGATCGAAGTCGGTGGCATCGCGTGCTTGGTCGGGGCTGGCGATACACGGACCGGACTGAAAGTCCTGGCCAC
>JANLRE010000120.1:0-2548 GCA_031368205.1 Fimbriiglobus sp.
CGTCCAGAGCGGCGGTGGCCTACTCGAGGGCGAGTGGCGGCTGGTGCAGGTGGACGGTCGTGCCGGGCCGCTCCGCGTGCTTCGATCAAGTACACACGCGGTGACGACGGGCATCGACGTGCTGGTTGCGGAGAAGTTCGCCCGGCTGAAGGGCCGCAAGGTCGCGTTGGTTACAAACCACACCGGACGCGCCTTGGACGGCACGCCGACGATTGACCTACTCGCCCAAGCCGAGGGCGTGAAACTGGTAGCACTCTTCAGCCCGGAGCACGGCATTCGCGGCGAGTTGGACGAGAAGGTCGGTGACACGAAGGACGAGAAAACCGGCCTGCCCGTCTACAGCCTGTACGGCCAACGGACCAAGCCGACCGCCGCGCAGTTGAAGGACATCGACACTATCGTCTACGACGTTCAAGACGCGGGGTGCCGGTTCTACACGTACATCAGCACGCTCGGCGCGATCCTAGAAGCGGCGAAGGAAAACAACATCCGCGTCGTGGTTCTGGACCGCCCGAACCCGATCGGCGGCGTAGCCGTGGAAGGCCCGATCCGCGACGCGGGCCGCGGGTCGTTCGTCGGCTACCACGAGTTGCCGCTACGCCACGGCATGACCGTCGGCGAGTTGGCGTTGATGTTCAACGTGGAACGAAAGCTGAACGCCGAACTCGACGTGGTGAAAATGACCGGCTGGCACCGGGCCGATTTGTTCGACCGCACCGGCCTCACGTGGCGTAACCCATCCCCGAACATGCGCCACCTGACCGCCGCGCTCCTGTACCCCGGCGTGGGTTTGTTGGAGACGACCAACGTGAGCGTGGGCCGTGGCACCGAACGCCCGTTCGAGTTGATCGGCGCACCGTGGATCGACGGGCGCAAACTCGCCGCCGACCTGAACGCCCGCAACTTACCCGGCGTCAGCTTCATCCCCGTCAGCCGCACCCCGGTTTCTTCGACGCACAAAGAGAAGCCCTGTGGCGGCATCGACATCATGGTGACCGACCGCGCTAAAGTGCAACCTGTTCTGTTGGGCCTGCACCTCGCCATCGCAATCCGCACGCTATCCCCAACGAACTGGGAGACCAAGAACTACGACCGCCTCTTGATTCAC
Organism: Fimbriiglobus sp.; assembly: GCA_031368205.1. GTDB lineage: Bacteria > Planctomycetota > Planctomycetia > Gemmatales > Gemmataceae > Fimbriiglobus. The sequence goes on from JANLRE010000120.1 coordinate 1,109, forward strand.
AAAGCGACTTACGATGCGTTTTTAGCTGGCAAATCTCCCACCGAACTCGAACGCGACTGGCAACCCGCCCTGAGCGAATTCCGGACGAGACGCCAAGCCTTCCTGCTGTACCCAGAGTGAGGAACGGGTGTTTGTCATGTCGATTTAGCACTGCGGTGTACACTGTGGCCGAAACAGGGTACATTAGTTTGCGAGTGGCAAGTGTTACAGCACGCATGGTTCTGAGGACGAGTTACTTGGTGGGCTATTTCAACAACACGAGCAGCGAATTCTGATCGTCAGTAAACTCCCGAGCTGCCGTAGACAACACAGTGCGTTTCTTTGTTTTGAACGATGTTGACCTCAATTTGCGTCGCACGTCGATCTTCGGATGTGGTATTGCGGGGCGTGTTTTTTTCGGTAAACTAGATTCGTAGGATACAAGCTTGATAGCGAGTCTGGAATTGTAATGCTTTTAGTTGGGACGACTTGCTGAATAGTTCAGAAGATGCGGGAACAATCCGAGGTAGCAAGTAGAGTCTACAGTTTGTGACATAAGCACCCGTAGCTCAATTGGATAGAGCATCGGTCTACGGAACCGAAGGTTACTGGTTCGACTCCAGTCGGGTGTACTTCAGTAGAACTCACTTTTTCGCCGACAAAACCTCTGTTTTCAAGCCTTTCGGTAACATCCAGGACATCCACTGGGTGATCGTGTGTATTCTCAGACCTGCTCAATTTTCCTCTTCCTTCCCCGTTGTTGGGGGGAAGGTTCAGGGGAAGGTTCACGGTACTACGGATGGTCTTCGGTGAATAAAATTCTTGGGTTCCCGTGCATATTATGGGTGACGTAAGATTGAGTTTTGCGAGTGCTGTGGCGCTGTCTTGTAGACCAACGTGGGCATAACGGTCCATCGTGAGGGTGATTGTTGAGTGCCGAGCGAGTTCCTTCGCGTCCTTCGGATGCACACCCGCCTTTACCAGTTCGGTGATGAAGCGATGGCGGAGTGAATGGAAGTCCGCCACGCGGCCCGCACAGTCATGATAAGTTAGAAAATCCGATGCGATCCGTTCGTCCCGTTCCTGCTCACTCTTGGCTTCACCAATCCAATCAGCGCGGGCGTTCGCCAAATCACGCTGAATGAGATCACCGGCTTCGTTGTGCTTCGCCCATTTTCCGGGCCAGACGTGTTGATCCGTTTGCTTCCCGTTGAGCCAAGGAACCAAGAAGGCAGCCAGTTCGGCATGAAGCGGAATGATGTCTTCACGGCGATGTTTTGAGTACGCGGCGGCCACCGTGACCGTAGGCGGGTTCCCGTTGAGGTCGAAGGAACCGACCGTCAACGACGCGAGTTCCGATGCCCGTATCCCCGTGGCGGCTGCGGTGAAGTAGAGGGCGGCCCGGTTCGGTCCTGTCATCTTGCGGAATGGTTTCCCCTTTGTTGCTGCATGAATGAGCCG
>JANLRE010000145.1:0-1643 GCA_031368205.1 Fimbriiglobus sp.
CGACCCTGGGCTATTCGATTGAACCCCTTCAGGGTGGTCCGAAAACGCAACTCCAAAACGCGCCAGCAAGGGGTTCGGCTTAACCCCTCGCTAGTGCGTCGGGCTGACAAGCCACTGCGGAACTCCTATCACCGATTAACCCATTTATTGTGACTGGGTCACACCCGGTTGTTCCATTCGAGGCCGTCGGGGAGGTTGGCGGAGGCGTATTCGATATGGATGACGCGGCGGTGGGCGGCGGTTTCGGCGGGGGCGGAGGCGTGGAGGGTGAGCGGACAAATGGCCACGATGCCACCACATTTTACGGTGCAGATCACTTCGGGAATGCGCGCCTTCAAGCTCATTTCTCTGGGCCATTGAAAAGCGTATTCACCGTAGAATCGCAGAGCCATCCCAATCCAATTCTAACGGATTTCTCGGTGTCTCTCTCGGCGGTGAACATGCTTTTTGACCCGCAGAGCTTTAATCAACACCCAATTCGCCACACGAATCAATTCGGCTTGCACGATCCCGGAAGTTATGGCGTAATCCGTTCAGCCAAGGAGGGCTGCATGATCTCCGACACGATTCCATTTCCGACGACGTTGCTCCGGCCCGCGCTGCCTGCGAATAAACCGGAGTTAAACAGGCCGGATGTTGCCATTGCCGCATTGCCACTGCTTAGACGGGTGCGGGATGCCTTGCGGTTGGCCGTGCGGTTCCGGGATCGGTGTCGCACGTTGGAAACACGGTCACCCGTCGCGCGGTGGGGCGTTCCGACGCTGTTCTTCTTCAACGCCGATGTGCAACGCGAATGGGAGAGCGTTCGGGAAGCACCCGCCAAGTTTCCCGAACCATTTGCCACATCCGTTGCGAAGACCGATCCTGTTGCCGCCAAAGCTTGGGCCGATCTACCCGACTTGCTCGATGACGTGTTGTGCGTGCTGACGGCCAGTGTCGAAGCCCGCCATGCTGCCCGTGCGACGGATGGGCTTCAGGACGCGGCAAATGCCCTTACGCCAGACCACACGCAGACCGCGAAACTCGCCGCCGTCCTTGCGGTCGTTGATGATGAAGTGGTCCGCGTGATTGACCCCGAGAATCGGACCAGTTACCGCGTGCTGGTGCGGGGAATTGCGACCGTCGATCAGTTTCAAACACTGTTGGCGCAGTGTACTTCCGACGCGCGAATCGCCGAGTCGCAATTCTTCCAACCGTCCGCGCTGCAACCCGATGCCACGCTTCTGCCGGGCTTCCGGGGCAGCGATCACTGGCTGTGGGGCCGCGAATCGTTGTGCGCCTTGCCCCGCGTCAACGGCGAACGCCTCGTGATGATCGGCGAGCCGACGATGAACACACGCGGTGATGCACAACGACCAATTGTGAATGGTGAGATTGAAATGCTGGAAGTGATTGGGAGTGAGGTTGGGCAACGGGAACTGCGTGCGGCATAAGTGAGTGCAAAGCCCACGAACGATCGTTCGTGGGCTTTCTGGGTGCTAGACTTTCACAATTTTCGTGTGCTCGTCCAGCGCGATGCTCGTGAGTTCCCCGTTGTCCTTGGTGAAGTGGACGGTCGGCACCACGATGTCGTCGGACGCCACGCGGTCGGTGGTGATTCCGGTCGAGAGGTAGTTCACGCCGCGAAACGCGCCGATCGCTTC
>JANLRE010000148.1:0-1575 GCA_031368205.1 Fimbriiglobus sp.
GCGGGGAAGACGACGACTTCGGAGCATTTGCTGTACTACGCGGGTGCCAAGCACAAGCTCGGTGGCGTTGATGAAGGCACGACCGAGACGGACTACGACCCCGAAGAGCAACAGCGCGGCATCACGATCTACTCCGCGTGCATTCCGTTTGAATGGCGTGGGTACACGGTGAACCTGATCGACACGCCCGGTCACGTCGATTTCACCGCCGAGGTCGAACGGAGTTTGCGGGTGCTGGACGGCGCGATCGTCGTGTTCGACGGGCAAAAAGGCGTTGAAGCGCAATCCGAAACGGTGTGGCGACAGGCCAACAAGTACGGCGTGCCGCGCATGGTGTTCGTCAACAAGATGGACGTGGTTGGGGCGAACTTCGCGCAAACCCTGGTCACGATTCACAACCGCCTCACGCCTGATTACGCCTCGCAAGGCCGCCCGATCCCGATCCAGATTCCGATCGGGAGTGGTTCGCCGAAGGACAGCCCGGCACCGTTTCGTGGCGTGATTGATTTGATCGAAATGAAGGCACTCTTCTTCGACGCCGGCGACTACGGCAAGACGGTCCGCATCGATGCCATTCCCGAGGAGAACCTCGAAGTCGCCCGGAAGTACCGCGAACAACTGTTCGATGTCCTCACGCACCACGACGACAAAGACCTCATCACCTCGGCGGTTCTCGAAGGCCATGATCCGGACGTGGCCAAAGTCCGGCAACTCATCCGCGAGCAAACGCTGAAGTCGATCATCTACCCGGTTCTGTGTGGCAGTGGCCGCGAACACATCGGCATCCAACCGCTGCTGGACGCGGTGACGTACTACTTGCCGTCGCCACTGGATCGCCCGGCGGTCCGTGGCGTGAACCCGAAATCGAAGAAGGAAGAAAGCCGCAAGCCGGACGACAAGGAACCGTTCAGTGGCCTCGTGTTCAAAGCGGCGTGGCACCCGAACGGGCATCGGTTTTTCATCCGGGTTTATAGCGGCGTGCTGAAGCCGAACGCTCGCGCTTTCAACCCCGGCAAGGATGTCAAGGAGAACGTCTCGAAGCTGTACCACATCCACGCCGACCCGAACCGGGGGTTGGAAGAAGTCGATTCCGCCCCGGCGGGGGACATCGTCGCGGTCATCGGCTTGAAGGATTCGGTGACCGGCGACACGCTCTGCGATACCGCCCACCCGATTCTTTTGGAAACGATCAGCTTCGCCGAAGCGGTCGTCAGCCAGTCGATCGAACCCGACAGCGGCGCGGACAAGGACAAGCTTGCCAACGCCCTGGCGATGTTGCAACTCGAAGACCCGACGTACAAAGTGAAGTCGGACAAGGACACCGGCCAGATGCTGATGAGTGGCATGGGGACGCTGCACCTGGAAGTGAAAAAACACCGTCTCGAACGGGATTTCCGCCTGAAGGTGCGGGTCGGCAAGCCGCGCGTCAGCTACCGCGAAACCATGCGTAGCCCCAAGACGGTCACGGTCGAAGTGAAGAACATCGGCCAACGTGAAGTGTACGCGCGGCTCAAAGTCGAGTTCACGAACATGAAGAGCCTGACCCCGGTGACGGTGAGCAATTTTCAATCGTCG
>JANLRE010000166.1:0-1353 GCA_031368205.1 Fimbriiglobus sp.
CGGGAATCACGCGGTGAAAAATCTTGTTGTTGTAGAACCCGGAGTTCACCAGGTTGATGATGGTTCCGGTGGCCAGCGGCGCCGAGTTCTCGAACAATCGGACCGTGAGCGATCCCGTGAACGGGGTGTTCGTGCTGTCCACACCGGACACATCAAACCGGACGCTGCGACCACCCGTGACGACATCCGCCGTCACTAACGATTGGTTCGACGTGACCGTGGTTGTCACCACACCCGCCGGGGTGTTGGTCACCGTCACGGGAATGTAGATCGGTTTGTTGTTGGGAATTTCAAGGTTCCCAATGGTCGCTAACGTGACCGCCGGGACTTCTCGCTCTTCGAGGCGTTCGAGTGTCAGCCAGCGTTGTGGCTTCTTTTGGCCCGACCCGTGAACGTTCGTTGCAATCCAACCACCCACAAAGCGATGAAACACAGCGACTCCTCCGATAAATTCCCGCAGCAGTGAACTGCATTAAACTCGTTTTGTCATTCTTCGACCAAGCCCGCTGCGTGTGGTGAGAACACGACACCCCGTTGCCCCTGGTCTTGGCCTGAGAAGACCGGACTTCTCCGGTCTTCCGTTCGACCCCACTAAACCCGACAGGTCCGAAAATCGGCTGCACCGAAAAAGCGGGCTAATCTTGCCCCGTTTTCTCGGCTTCGTGCTTCACGTACTCTTTGAACGACCCCATGTTGTACGAAATAAACAGAAACGCATGATGAAGCGCCTGATACGTTTCGTCCGTCGTGTCGTCGGCATAATCTTTGCGGAGAGCATAAAGCCTGGCAAGCAGTTGATCAGCGTTCAGCATAATCGGCCTTCCTTCCTCAGTAATCAGACGAGAGTGGGTACCCCAGGTTGCCGCAGTTGTGCAATTTCTAGTAAACTTTCACTAGGCCGTGGCAAACGCCGGCTCTATCTTAGCCGTCTTGACAGTGTTCGCCCCCGAATGGTAAAACGCACACCCGACCCCGGACCCCGACGGCGGGTTAATGATTATGGTTAAGAGTAGTAGTCAGCCCCTGACAGTCTGGTTTATTATTTGGGATGTCATCATTACCGTGATGGCCTGGATTGGCGCGTACATGATCCGGTTTGATACCGGCATCCCTCTGGTCAACAATCACCAACCCGATTTTGCACTCTGCTTGGGCAACCTGCCGCTCATCGTGGTCGTGTCACTCGTTTCGTTCCGGATCGCCGGCCAATACGAGGTTCATCGCCTGCGTCGCTTCCGGGAAGAGTTGGTTGCGGTGGCCAAGGGCGTCGGGCTGTTAGCGCTTCTGGTGATGTCCACGAACTTTGCCCGGCAGTATCCCTACGAATCGCGTCTGGCGATGGCGATTTTCTCC
>JANLRE010000181.1:0-1032 GCA_031368205.1 Fimbriiglobus sp.
TGAGAAAAGCCTTGGTGGACTTCTCATCGTAGTTGGGGTCGATTGCTTCAATGACCAAGAAGAAGCGGTCACGGCTCGCACGGGCAAACTGCGGCACGTTGAACACCGGGTGGTACGGCTGCGGCAAGCCACACAGCGCGAACAGCCCGATCGTTCCGGTTAAACTGGCGCTGAGCACCAGCAGTTCCCAGGTGATGGGGACGAACTGCGGCCAGGAGAAAAACGGCTTGCCGCCGACGTTCAACGGGTAGTCGATGCCGTTCAGATAGAACTGCATCAAGAACCCGATCGTCGCGCCGCACAGGCCGCCGATGAACATGATCGCGCCGATTTCCGATCGCGGGAAACCCAGTGCGTCGGCAACTTCCCCGATCGGGTACGGCGAGTAGCCGTCCATGCGGGTGTAACCAGCGCCGGCCGCTTTTTGGGTCGCGTGAATCAAGCCGTCAGCGGTTTCAAACTCGGCCATCAGGCCGTAGATCGCTGGCTCGTCAATGTCGTCGTCGTGGTCGTGGTGGGTTTCACTCACTTGGCGTTCTCCATGACGGCGTGCCCGTCGCGGCCACCTTGTACGTGTGGCAACAATTCACGCATTTCCGTGATCGAAATCATTGGCAGGAACCGAACGAACAGTGCAAAGCAGGTAATGAAGAACCCGATTGTCCCGGCGAACAACATGTAGTCCCATTCCGTCGGAGCGTAGCGGCCCCAGCTCGATGGCAATTGGTCCCGACTCAGTGTTATCACGATGACGTACCGCTCAAACCACATGCCGATGTGGACCGACAACGCGATAAAGAACAACGCCATTTGGTGCGTGCGAATCGACCGGACCCAAAGCAGTTGCGGGATTATCATGTTCGTCAAAATCAACAGCCAGTAGGCCCACCAGTAGGGGCCGTACCAGATCCGCTGCTTGGTGTTTTCCCACTCGTAAATCGAGTGGCTGTACCAACACAACCACAGTTCGCAGAAGTAGCCGTAGTTCACGAGCAATCAGGTTCCTAGCATCACTTTCGCACAGAAATCCAT
>JANLRE010000184.1:0-1347 GCA_031368205.1 Fimbriiglobus sp.
TTCGACGCGCAAAAACCGTTCCGGCGAGGCGCTAACAATTTGGAAATCTCCCAGGTCGAAGTAGCAAGCAAACGGGGCCGGGTTCTTCTGTCGTAACCGTCCGTACAGTTCGAGCGGGTGTTCAATCAGCGGGGTCAGTAACCGTTGCGACAGGTTGACCTGAAAGATGTCGCCTGCATGAATGTAGTCGATGGCCTTCTGCACCGCCGTCAGGTAACCCTCACGACTAAAGTTGCTCGTGACATACGGGAAGCCGTTCACGGCGTGCTGCGTTGCGAGTGGGATCAATGGGAAAAGATGCGATTCAAATTTCGGCGGCGCCGGTTGGTGTTCCAGTAGACCCTGCAACCAGTTCAAACGATTCGCGGCATTGCGCGGTCGAGTAAACGGCGTGGGCACGTCGTACCCGCTCGACACGATCCAAGCTTTTCCTGCAACGTGGTCGAAACTAATGACCCAATCGTAGAGACCGATGGCGAGGTCCGGCGTCGCAAATTCGTCCGCTGTGTTTTCAGGAATCCGTTCGACAGCGCGTGCCAAACCGTACCCAAACAGTCCCGCAAGACCACCCCGAAACGGTGGCAACTCGTCCGGGGCGTGTGCGGAATCGGCGTCGAACCAACCGCGAACAATCTCGAATGGGTCATCGCCGTGAGCATTCTTAACGTCATGTTCGATCCACAACAGCGGGTCGGCCATGACGTAGGAATACCGGCCACGTTCGGTGTGCTTTTCGGCAGAATCCAGGAACAACAGGTGAGGCAAATGGGACAGTTTGCGAGCGACATCCCACGGGTCGGGGCACGGGATTAGCTCCTCGACAAGTAGAACAATGACTTCAGGGAACCGGGCCGACACGCTCATGGAATCAGTCTAGCCAGGAGAAGTTCTTTCACCACGAATTCCACGAATCGGACGAATGAAATCAGCAGGTTCAAGAACCAAGTCATTTCATGATTCGTCCAATTCGTGTGATTCGTGGTGGCATTTTTTGGTTAACCATTTCGGTGCGTCATCTCGGGAAGGGTGAGGAAGCCCCAGTTCAAAGCAACATCTTGTGTGTAGGATTTACTCAGCGTCAACGCCGTGATCGCTTTCGCCATTTCGTAGCCGAGGTAGAAGGCGTGGGACAAATCGAGCTTGGGGTCACGCTGTTGCATCTCGGCGAACAGTTCAAACGGGTCGGTGCCTTGCAAGTGCATGTTGCCGTTAATCACGTGAATTTCGCCCCGTTCGGCAAAGAGTCGATAGTTGCGGTCGGTGACTTGGCTCGCTAACTCGACGAGTGCGGTATCGCCTTGCTCGTAGACCTTGCGGTCACGTAGCATGATGAGGCCGGGTTCGAGG
>JANLRE010000190.1:0-3089 GCA_031368205.1 Fimbriiglobus sp.
GCAGCCGGTTCGCCGGGATCTGAAGGCACACTCAGACCGCGATGCTTGAGGCCCGCCTAGAAGTTGTCGAATACAATCCTGTCCTCGACGACGACGGTTAACCCCCGAAATCGGTACCGGGACGCGGTCCTTTTTGCGAGAGACCAGGATGTTGCGCTGGGTTCGATTGATGCTCGAATTGATTCGCTTCAGCCACACGGTTTTTGCGTTGCCGTTCGCGTTTCTGAGTGCGGCGCTGGCATGGCGTGATGACGAGTTTCGCTGGCAGGATTTACTCGGGATTGTGCTGTGCATGGTGTTCGCCCGGTCGGCGGCGATGGCGTTTAACCGGCTCGTGGACCGGGACGTGGATGCGAAGAACCCCCGCACCGTAGCGCGGCACCTGCCCGCAGGAACGCTCAGTGTCATGGCGGTGTCACTGTTCACGGTGGTCACGATCGGCGGGTTTTTGGCATCGACGTTGGTGTTCGATTTCCGCGAGCCGTCGAACCCGTGGCCGCTTTACCTGGCCGCCCCGGTCATGCTATTCATCCTCGGGTATTCGCTCACGAAGCGGTTCACCAGTTTGGCACACTTCTGGTTGGGGGCGTCGTTGATGCTCGCGCCCGTCGCGGCGTGGATCGCCATCAAGGGCTTAACGGACATGGCCACCCCGCTACTGTTGGGAGCAGCGGTGTTGTTCTGGGTGAGTGGCTTCGACATTCTGTACGCCTGCCAGGACGCGGACTTCGACAAACACGCCGGGTTGCACAGCGTTCCCGCCAAGTTCGGCGTCCGCTCCAGCCTGCGAATCGCCGCCGGTTGCCACGCGGTCATGTTCGCGCTGCTCATTACACTGGGGCTAGCTTCGCCCCATCTCGGGACCATCTATCTCGCGGGGCTAGTGCCAATTGGCGTACTGCTGGTGTACGAACACCGCCTCGTGCGCCCCGACGACCTCACCCGCGTGAACGCGGCGTTCTTCCAAGTCAACGGCGTGATTAGCTTCGGGCTGCTGCTGCTAGTGCTGGTACAACTGGCGGTGGGATAGCGAAATTGACAAATGCTGCTGATTCGTTGGCAGACACTTCCGACAACACCTGTGAACCGGGCCGCCGTATCGCAATTGACCCCATCGTTTTGGGCGGGCCTCAGTCGGCGGTTTGGAGGATGCCGGGGGATGTGGCTTGGTCGGACATGCTAGGGATCTGTGCGCTGCTGCTGTTCATCAATTCGGACATCGCACGCACGATCTGGTCTTTGATCTCCAGGAAAGCCGCGGCACAGCGGGGGTCGAATTGCCGGCCGGATTGGGCTTCGACTTCGGCGAACGCGGCGTCGGCGGACTTGCTGCGTTTGTTCTCGTGGTACGGGCGGAGGCTCGTCATCGCATCAAACGCATCCGCGACCGTGACGATCCGGGCCAGCAGCGGGATTTCTTCCTTGGCCAGGCGATCCGGGTAGCCGGTGCCGTCCCAGCGTTCGTGGTGGTTGCGGACGATCGGAATGATCGGGTGCAACTCCGGGATGCCTGCCAAGTATTGGGCGCCGAGCGTGGTGTGGGTTTGCATACTGGCGAATTCCGAGGGCGTTAACCGACGCGGCGCCCGCAGGATTTCATCGCTAATGCCGATCTTGCCAATGTCGTGAAGCGGCGTGCCGAGTTTGATGAGTTCGAGTTGGTCTTCCGGCAACTCCAAGTGTTGGCCCAACATCGCAGCGTATCGGCAAACTCGTTGCGTATGACCGCCGGTGTATTCGTCGCGGAGTTCGACCATCTGGGCCAGCATCGTGATTGTTTTGAGGAACAAGTCGCGCTGTTTCTTCAACAACTGTGAGCACTCGATGCCGGCAGAAACGTGTGCCGCCAGGGCGTCGGCCAGGAGCAAGTCGTCTTCGGTGAACGGCGCCTGGAAAAAACTGCGGTCCAAGTGAAGCACGCCGAGTTTCTTGCGGGGGGTGCGAAGTAACACGCACATCACGGACGACATCGCCCCGTCAACCATGCTCTGGGAGAGCAAATCTTTTTCATCCTGGACTTGGCAAAACAACACCGATTCGCCCTTGGAGTAACAGCGATTCGTGAGCCGCTTGCTGAAGTGGAACCGCCCCTTGGATTCTCCGTTGCCCACGGCGAGCGCGCGCAACCGGAGCTTCGGCTCACCAGTGCTAATGGGGCTGTCGGCATCCGCCAACACGATCGCACCGCGTTGCGCGTCCAACACACTGACACAGTCGTTCAGAATCGAATCGAGCAGCGCTTCTTCGCTTTCGAGGTGAACTAAGTGGTGACCCGCCCGCAACAACGCCAACAACTGCTCACCCGCCCGTGGCATACTGTTGCGATCAAACGCGATGTTCTTGAGGCCCTGATCGAGCGCCGATCGCGTGGCGGTGACGATGAGTTGGTCCGACGGCGGCCCTTCAATCGTGGCGTCGATCAACTCGACCAGGAACGCGACTTTGCCGAACTGCACGACATCGCGCGCCTTGACCGGATGCTCTTTGGCGCTGACTCGGATCCCGTTCACGTAGGTTCCGTTGGTGCTCTCAAAATCCCGGACGACCCAGGTGCCGTCATTGCTCAGGCGCACTTCCGCATGGCGACGGCTAACGGAACTATCGTCGAGAACGATCTCAAGGGACGCCAGCCGACCAGACCGAAGAATCGTTTCGGATTCCCAGACTCGCCCTTTGAGCGGACCACTAATACCACGGAGTCGGATAATCCGCTTCAACTTCAACACTCCTGCACGGGCAGAAAGCAAGACAGAACCACACGTCTTAGAAATGGTAACACACAATAAAAACCCAGGTGGAGAAGTCGAAGACTTAACGTCGCAACTTCGACCCCGAGATTCTTCTCAGTGCAAAAGATTCCGATTGGACCAACAAGATTTGGCGTAGACCGAGATTTTCCCAACAACACAAGAACCTGGATCAAGCCATTAACAGCGACTCGACAGAAACCGCCATCGCCAAATCCGAACGGACTTTAGGGCGTGTGGGTGGCATTAGCATTCCCGGCGAACCGGCGACTGACATCGCCGGTTCGCCGGGAATGCCAAATGACGTTCGAGGAAATGAAGTCGGTGCAGACAGGTTGTCCG
>JANLRE010000207.1:0-4485 GCA_031368205.1 Fimbriiglobus sp.
CCCGGCCCACTGCTTCAACCGCTGCATCGCATTGGCGTCACCCATCTCAGCGGCGCTGGCGTAGGAATCGACGACTTGCTTGAGCCACGGCTGTTGCTCTTCCCCCTTCGTTAACCCGACGACTTCTTCTAACAACTTGGCCCGTTCCATGTGATACTTCGGCATGTCGGCGAGGGTAGCCGGGGTCTTGTTCGCTTGAAGCTTTTCCAGAATGGCACGGGCGGCGTCGGGGATCGCCACGATGTTGCCATCGGTTCCGCCGACGGGCGTTGGGGTCGCGCCGCCGGGCATCGGCCCGTCGATCAACCGCCACGCCCGCCGAATCTGGATCATCTCGCCGGTCTGGAACACGTCGGCGGTTTTGCCATCGCCTTTCTCAAAAAGCACTGTGGCAGTGGTGTGCTTGACGATGTCCTCCGGCCCGCCGAAACTGTCCGCCGGGGTGACGAACGGCAAGCCGACTTCCAGGTGGACCCACTTCGCCTTGTCCGTGACCGCGATGGCGTTGGCGGTGTCCATCATGCGTTTCGTGGCGCCGGCCGCCCGTTGGCGAATCTTCGCAATCTCCGCATCGGGGATGCCGATCGACTTCAGTTCCGGTTCGCTAGGTAGCAATGCTTCCAACCGCTTAGGGTTCTTGGTCAGCATCGCGGCGAACAGTTCTTGACTGAGTTCTTCCGGCGAAAGCACGTACCAAATGTCCACGACGCCGTCTTCGTCCGTGTCCGCGCCCCACTTACCGCCGTTCGCGCCGAGCCAACGGTACTGGTCCGGCTTGCCGTTGCGATTGGCGTCAATCTCGCGGTAGGACTCGACGCCGTTCAGGTAGTAGTAGAAGAGGTTCGGCTGGTTCTGGCCGGTCGTGTCAATGAACTGTCGCACCATCCGCCCCTGGGCGTCCTTCACGACAATGCCGGTCGGTGCCGGACCCTGGGCCGGCTTCGGGTAGCTCGCGGCTTCGATCCGGCAACCCGTCAAGTCCGCCCCAACCGGGGTCGAAACGGCGACGTTCGCCTGAATCGGTTTTCGCGCCAGGATGTCTTCGACCTTCGGCGCTTGGGCGAACGCCTCACCGCTACCCGCCAGCAACGTCAACCCCGCCAAAACCCGTATCGTGATTCGCTTGGTACGCATCCGTGCAACCTCCTAGAACCCTGAGACCCGCCGCGCGATCCTGTCAGTATCACTATCATCGACACCCCACCCGATCGAAGTTGAACGATAACGCCAATCCCGGACAGTACTCTTTCAGTTGTTGAAGGTAATTGAATCTGTCAACTCTGCTTCAAACTGTCGAGCTTGATAACTAACTACGAATCAGATAGCACCCGAAACGTCGATAACTTCAGACTGGCATTTTATACCAAGTAAAGTTAGTGAACAGCCAGTTAATGAACTGAATCGCAGTGTCGTTTTTTGCGATGAGTAACACACCAAGTATAGAAACAAGCACAAAAAGCGCCATCCATAGCCAATGCTGCATCATACCCCTTCTGACTGTGCTTTCTGTACATCCTTCCGGCTGTTCCCGGTCTCGAAACCAAGGATAGAGCCTGTAGATCGGTCCTGTCCACCGTTGGTAGTGCCTTTTTCTTCCTTCCTTGATAGCATCAAATGTCGATGTGCGCTGGTTTGGTGGTTCTTTTGTCGTGGGGAGTAATTCTGCAATGCACTCCAGAATGTCGTTGGCCAGATCGGAGTGGTAGCAGAATCTTTCCCAGTACTTACAAACCACGACACACCCGAAAAGACCGATCACGATTAACGTTGCTGGCATCCAATTCGGGGAAGTGTCTGGTTTGTAACTAGAAAGAATGAGAGCAGTGAGGGCGAGTAGCCCACCAGAAATGGCGTGACGTTGAATTTCGTTATGTCGCTGCCAGTCATCTTGACTTTTGTATTCAGCAAGGTGAACTGCTAGTCGGTCTTGGTCGCCCAGCGTGCGATTACCACCGGACATCTTCATTGCGTCTAGATTGGCCATTATTTTCTCCAAATAATCCTGGTTTGCAAGATCGTTCACTACGAGTGAATTCGTTTGCTGCGAAAGCGGATTTTTTACTGAGCGAGAGTGTTAGGTAGCAACAACTGTCTAATACTTCATTGAAGTTGCACGAGGTCGCAACTCCCATCAGAATGCGGAACAGGAAACCTATTGAACCACAAGCATCCACATTAGATACTTAGTATATCTTCAGCCCGACGCATGCAGAACCGAACTGGCTGGTTGCAATGCATTTGCGTGAATTCTGATTCGGTGTCAGAATGGTAATGGAGGCAATAGTCATGGCGACATTTCCAATAGACAACGCTACCGAAACATTTCTGCGTGAACCGGGGGAACCCGTTCGGATTCCGGACCCCATCGAGTTGACCACGCAGCAAACATCCGAGTTGCTCAATTTGTCCTGCGAATACGTTCAACGGTTGATCGACGAGGGCAAAATCCCTTCGCACCAAGTTGGCGATGATCACCTCCTCCGTCTCGAAGCCGTGTTGCAGTACAAGCAGAAGTCGGACGCCGACCGATTAGACGCACTGAAACGACTTGTCGCCGAGGCTCAAGAACTCAACATGGGTTAGGCCACACTCTTTTCAAGTAGTCGGTAGTTCTCATCGCGTTTGAACAACAGCACGTCGTCATACATACTTTCTGTACATCAATCGTGGCGGTCACATTTGTTAGTCGTATTTCGTACCCAAACTGCATGGTTTTCAGGCTGAAAGCCTGGGAGCACACAGCCCAGGGCGAGCCGCTGCGGCGACGCCCTGGGTACACGGGCCACACTGCCGGCAGCCTGAAGGGCTGCGAGCGTGACGCGGCTGCTCCCAGCCCTTCAGGCTGAATGTCATGTTGTAATTTGACCCAGGGCGGCGTCGCAAAGCCTCCTTGCCCTGGGCTGTGTGCTCCCAGGCTTTCAGCCTGAAAACATAAAACTGCCAGAGTTGCGAACTAATTTCCTACTATCTTCGGGGTCGCCCATCGCACATCAACAGGTTCGTGGCTCAGATGAAACCAGCCACCCTCCGTTCCGTATAATCCCATAACAGAACGGTTTCCTGATGCTGGGGTTCCCAATGGCTGTCGGTTTGGATGAGTTGCGTCCCGTGTCGCTGAAGCGGGACGGGGACGGGTTGCGGATCGAGTGGTCGGACGGGGTGACCACGTTCGTGACCTGGAAACAGCTTCGCACGAACTGCCCGTGTGCCTCTTGCAACGAAGTCCGCAACCGCCCACCGAACCCGTTCAAAGTGCTGACCGCGAAGGAACTCGAAGCGGGTGCCCCGGCCCCGAAGGCGATGAAAGCCGTTGGCCATTACGCCTACCAAATTACCTGGAACGACGGCCACGATAGCGGCATCTTTACCCTCGTGGCGCTGCGCTCACTTAGCAGTTTGATTTGATTGACTTCACCACACATTCTGAAATGAGTTCACGATGACTCCCGGCCAAAAATTTTCCCTTCCTGGTGTGAAGCACGTCATTGCGGTGGCCAGTGGCAAGGGTGGCGTTGGCAAATCGACGGTGGCTGTGAACCTGGCGATGGCGCTGCATATGTACGGCCAGCGGGTCGGGTTGATGGACGCGGACATTTACGGGCCGTCCGTGCCGCTCATGTTCGGACTGGGGCTGGTCGATCAAAGCCGCACGCCGTTCCCGATCGAAAAGTTCGGCCTCAAGTTGATGTCGATGGGCTTCCTCGTGGATCCGAACCAGGCGGTCATCTGGCGTGGCCCGAAGGTGGCGCAAGCGGTCGGGTCGTTTCTGTCCCAAATCCCCTGGGGCGATCTCGACTTCCTCATCATCGACCTGCCGCCCGGCACCGGCGACGCCCAATTGACGCTCTCCCAACAAGCGCCGTTGACCGGCGCAATCGTGGTAACGACTCCAGGCGAAGTCAGCCTGATCGACGCCCGCAAGGGGGTGAAGATGTTCGAGGAGGTCCGCGTGCCGGTCCTCGGCATCATCGAGAACATGAGTTACTTCATCTCCGGTGATGTCCAGAAGCACGCGATCTTCGGCACCGGCGGCGGGCAGAAGTTAGCCAGCGAATCGGGCGTGCCGTTCCTCGGGGAAATCCCCATCGACCCGCGAGTCGCGGAGTGTGGTGATACCGGCGAACCGATCGTCCGCAAGTACGCCGATTCGCTGGTCTCGAAGGCTTACATCACCTTGGCGCAAACCGTCGTGAACGAAATGCTGCGGCACCCGCAAGCCGGCGCACTCCCGGAAGTGGAACTGTAACGGTGGGGGTTTCGTAGGTCGTGGTCGAGGAGGCTTTGCGACGAGGCCCGACACGCGATCGCCATGAGACAAACGGGTGGTCAGTTTCGGTTCACTCTCAATAGTGTCGGGCCTCGCAAAGCCTCGACCACGACCTACAAAACCGGATCGCCCAAGCTGATAGGTATCTCTTGTTCTAGTTACTCCGCCAACGACATCCCGTGTCGCTGCAATCCTAACCCCGAGTCTACTTCTTCCCG
>JANLRE010000275.1:0-1745 GCA_031368205.1 Fimbriiglobus sp.
TTCGAGGCCCGACATTTGATAGTCGTCGGAACGAAATCAGCCGTTTATCCTGTGGGAGCCGAGTGTCGGGCCTCAAAGACTCGACCACGACCTACCAGACAGTGGAAGCAACATTCCGCCCGGTGCCGAACGGTCGTCCCACTTTCCCCGATATTCACTTGACTGGCCCTTGGGATGTTCTCACAATGAGTGTGGTTTGACCCTGTCGCAATGTCGCGCAGGGATTGATGGCGAAGTCGCAAGCTAGTAACAAGTTAAGCGAAAACCGAACACTACATGAACAGCACAACAGTCCAAGCACAGCTTACCGACATCGAGAATAAGCTCTCAGCCTCGGCGCATCGACTTGATGCAATCGTCGAAGAGTATCGCGGTCAATTACCAAGCCTCGCTGATACTTGGATTCGCAAAGAGGTTGATAGCAGAATCAAAGACAATCCCGACAAAGTTCAGAGCTTGGGTCTCGAACGCCTGAAGGAACTGAAATTAGAGCTGGCTAACCTTATTGCGAGGCTGCCACAGATTGCGCATAAGGAGACAGAGGATCGAAGCGACTGGCCGCACTACCGCGTTGAAGTAAAGTCGGGATATGGGCGCGGAGAGAATGAATCATTCTTCAGCAAAGCGTTCCACAACGTAATAAGCCACGTAGCCTCGATCCTGCACCAATTTGGACTGCTCACCGAACCGAAAGGGCACGTGAAAGTATGGGAAGACAGAGGCAATGGAAAATTTCGTTACATAATCAACACGGGATTCATGTTCATGGCCGTTCCGACACGTGACAGATTTAATGAAGCATTCAAAGAATGGGAAGCATTGGAGAGCCAGGCCGGAAGACTTCAGACGGAACTCTCCCAAGCCAAGGCGAAAGAACTATGGGATTCAGCCTGAATACAGTCCAAGCGAGCCGCAAGCCCGTCGCTGATAACGGCGTAACTACTACTGTGTTTCTTCTACCAGAGTCATCCCTCCTTGCTCATCATCCCTGCTCCAGCAGCTTCGCGCTGCGGTCCTTGTTGTCGTCGAGCCACGCAACGTCGCTGCTGTCGGCGAAGCGTTTGATGCCGACTTCTTGGATGCTGGAATCGCTCACGACGTTGAGCGGGGTGTAGCGCGGGTGGTGGCTGTCTTTGTAGGGGTCGTTGCGGGCGGCGTTGTAGCAGCAGATCATCGACCAGCGGGGGTGGTCGGACTTGTTTTGGTCGCTGCGGTGGAGCGTGTTGGCGTGGAAGAACAGCGCGTCGCCGGGGGCCATTTCGACGTACACCAGTTCCAGTCGCTTCATCAGTTCCTCGACGTGTTCGCGGTCTGCGCCGGCTTGCTCACCCGTCAGGACGTGGTTGATCCGCCCGGCGTGGTGCGAACCGCGTAGCACTTGCAGGCAGCCGTTTTCCTTGCGACTCGGGTCAACGGCAATGAACACAGATGTCAAGTACGGGAACAGCACGCCGTTCTGGTACCAGTAGCCGTAGTCCTGGTGCCACGCCCACGCGCCGCCGACCTTGGGGTCTTTCATAATCATCTTGGAGTGGTAGTGGTACACCTCCCCGCCCAACAGCTTTTCGCACGACCGCACCATCCGCTCGCACCGGGCGAACATGCCGTAAATCGAATCACCGGGGTGGTTCCACAGCGACAGCCGGACCGTGCCCCCTTCCCCGTCCGCACGCCCGAATGAGCGTTTATCGAGTTCGTGATCTTCCTTCGCGGCTCGATGCAAGAGTTCGATCTCCGCGCTATCG
>JANLRE010000301.1:0-1072 GCA_031368205.1 Fimbriiglobus sp.
CGTTTTGTGCAACCAGATCACGCGCATCCCGCACCATCCAACCGCCGACATCCTGTTGCGGCAATTCCGTCAGCCAGTCGTGGAGGCAATCCGCCAGCACCGTCGGCGTCACTGATGCAAGCAATTCCGGGGTGAGCGCCGCGTAGGCAATCTCGCCTTGGCAGATGGCCAGGAACGGACCGTCCGCAAACAAATCCTGCGTCGTGGGCGGTTTGGTGTTGGTTCGCGGCGGCGGTATCCAGCGTGCGTTGACAAGTACAGTCGGGCCGGCACGCAGCCAGTGTGGTTCGTTGACGCACGAGTGCGGGTGGAGTTCGCGCGTCACGGCTGCCATGATCGGACGCACGAGGTAGCCGACCGAATCCGGCGCGAAAGCGTGGCGATGTTTTGCACCCAGCGACGTGATTCCACACAGCAATTCAAACGCGGGTTGCATCACCGCAAGCGGTGCGAGGTCCGCCACTCGACCATCCTCAAAGAGGCAAATTCGCATTCGGTTGCCTCCCAAAGTTTGTCACGGTCGCGGGGATTCGTCTTCGCCGTTCTCGCAACCGGGGGGCGACGTGCGCCACACCTCGCCACGGGTTGTGAGGTCGTACCCCAACGTGAACAACTCTTTCATCCGGACCGGGTCGAACGTGGTACTCTTCGGCGTGGTGGGCACACCTAGCGGAATCGAAGTGTGATGGAAATTCATACCCGAGACAGAGCAATAGCTATAAAGTCGCCAAAGGTCGGCGCGATAAAGTGCGTACAGTGTCGCCGAGACAGTCCCGGTGACCCGAGTGAGGAAGCCGGGCTTCTCGTCGAGCGGATCGACGTACAACTTGCCGCCCGCAATGACGTACAGGTTCGACCCCGCGAGCCACTTCAAACTCGGATTATTCAGTTCCGGACAGGGCATGTGCGGGCTGAAGCGAATGAACGCCTGCGCGACCGCACCGCCATCAACATGCGTCTCCTGGTAACGCACCCCGTCGATTTCAAAATCAAAATCGACGGCAGGAAGCAACCCCGGAATCGAGGCCGCGGCCAGTAGGATTTTCCTGACGAGATTGCCCGCCTCCGGGTG
>JANLRE010000329.1:0-5866 GCA_031368205.1 Fimbriiglobus sp.
CCTGGGGACCGGGCAATAATCGGGGTTTTATTCAATTCAGGACGGTTCATACCGAATGGTAACCAACCGAACGAACCGTCCATTCGAGCGTTCCCAGGGCATGGCCCTGGGCTGACAGAACGTCCCTTTCAGGGCCGAAAACCAAGAGAAATCAACCGCCCGAAAAATTTGCCAGACCTGTTGTTCCTGTCCCGGCTGATTTTCGAGACGATCCGGAAGCGGGTTCCGTTTGCCCTGCGCACAATTTTCGCCCGAATCCATGTGGCCACAACGCAAAGATGCGCTGCCGGTCGGCGTGTCGGAAAACCCGCCGGGTAATCGCTGCAATCCGGAAATTCTTCCCGTCTTAACCCCGCCCGTGATCTAGATTCGTGCAGGTAGCCTCTGACCCTTTCAGCAACTGCCACCCCACCAATTATTCTTGCCCCCTGTTGCCCCAGGCTGATTTGCTATGGAACAGTTATCGCCCCAACTCATGCACAAACTGGTCTTCACGATCTTGATGCACGGGTTAACCGACGCCCAAACCAACCTCGCACACAAAGTCCTCAACGACGCGCTGAGCCACACGAACCCGCAAGTCCGGGAACTCGCGGTCGTAGCCATTGCGGACTTACCACTACCCGCGACCAAGCGGGTGCCGTCCTTGGTCGTCGCCTTGGCGGACGAATCCGCCCGAGTCCGTCGTCGGGCCGCCCGTGCCCTGGGTGAGCAAGGATCGGCTGGGCAACAAGCGTTGCAACACCTCATTCACGGCCTGAAGGATTCGGACAACAGCGTTCGCCGGGATTGTGCTGGTGCGCTCGGTCGCATCGGGCCAGCCGCTTACCCCGCAACCCCCGCGCTGATCGGGATGCTCCGCGAACCCGAGAACCGCACGCGGGCCGTGGTCGCCGTTTCCATCAAGCGCATCGGACGGGGTGCAGTGGATGCGTTGATGACGGGTTTACAAGCCTCATCGGCGGAGTTACGGGGCCGTTGTGCCACGCTGCTGGCAAAAATTGCCCCCGACGACGAAACCGTTGCGGAAGTGTTGAAGAAAGTGTTAACCGACGAAGACGCCGAAGTCCGTGCCCGTGCGGATGAAGCGCTGCAATTCGTCTTCACGCCGCCCCCGATGCCGATGCCCGCGCCGCGCCAGCAACTGAACGCGGTCGTGTAATATCAAGTGATTATGCTGTCACGTCACGCCACCGGCCCCGAACTTGGGCCGGTGTTGCCGTTCCGGTCGTGCCGATCTGCTGAATCGTAATCGACGCCACCAAATTCCCGAACGCCGCCGCCTGTTCATGCGATATTCCGCTCACCATCGCCGCCGTAATCGCGGCACTACAACTGTCGCCGGCGCCGCAACTGTCGATCGGGCCAGTCACCGGGTACGCCGGGACGCGGACGATGTCGGTGGCGTTCATTCCCGGAAATGCCACATGAATGCCGTCATCGCTGCGGGTGCAAAAGACGGGCGATTGCAGTTGCTCCGCCGCCAAACGCAGTAGGTTGTCGAAATCACCGGGTTCACTTTTCCCCAACCAAAGCTCGATTTCCGAACGATTCGGCTTGATGCATATGTTGTGAAACAGCCCGATCTGTTCGCGGCTATCCGCCAGCACAAACTTGGTTGGCAATCGTTTGCAAAGTGCCGTCAGGTGTTCCCGCACGCGGGTCGTGATGACGCCACAGTTTTCCTCACTCACCTGATCCAACACGATCACCGCGTCCAGTCGGGACCACGCATCCTCAATCTTGGCCAGCACCGCGTCTTCGTGCTTCGCCGGCGTCGGGGTCCGGTTCTTAATATCGAGGCGGTTCAGTTCGCGGTCACCGTACATCGGCTTGGTGTAAGTCGGCGTCCGGCGATCGGAGGCAATCACGAGACCACGCACATCCACACTCGGCAATCGGTGCAGCGCTTGCCGCAACTCGTACCCTTCGCCGTCATCGCCGATGATCGCAATCGGCTCAATTCGCCCCACGCCCAGCGCCGCCAGGTTGTTCATCACCGTACCCAGCGCGCCGGGGTAGGACCGCACGCGGGTCACCTGATAGGCGGTCAAATTGGTTTCGATCGACGGCTCGTCACGGGCCGGGTCGATGTCGAGGTAGCGATCAAGAAACAAATCCCCGATCAAGCCTATCGACTTGTGGGGGATCGTCGCCAGGATTTGTTCGATGAGCTGCGTCGTGAGCATGGCTGATTACAAGATTTAACCACGAATAGGACGAATCAGACGAATCCGATCAGACGAATCAAATCAGGATTGAGAACAGAGTGTAACCAATTCCGATCGGCTTTCCTGCTCTCAATTCTTGGCTGTTAACGTATCCGATTGATTCGTCCGATTCGTTTGATTCGTGGTGAACAATTCGGTTAGTACGCTAAGTTTACGCCGAACGTCATGCCTTGCACCCACATGTCGTTGGCGTTCCAACTGAACGCGGGGCGGTCGGCGGTGCTGGGGGTGGGGTTGGCGACGAACCGGGCGCGGGAGTCGTTGATGATCGGGTCGATGACCTCACCGGGGCGAATCACGCTGCTGACCCACATCACGTTGTACCCGAAGTACACCTTCGCAGCGGGCGTGAAGTTGTACGTCAGGTTCAGGTTCAGATCGGTCAGCACGGCAAACTTGTTGCGGCTGAAACTGCCTTGGTTGAACGGGCGGGCGAACAGCCCTTGCAGTTGCGTATCGGCAACGCCGGCCGCGCTGAGGAAGGTGTTGCTGCCGAAGATTTGGGCTTCTTGGCGCACGCCACCCATGCCGAATTTCAACCCGGCGTCGATGCCCAAGCCCCGGTTACAAGCCCCCAGGCGACTCGCCACGCCGACTTGACCGCCGTAGTATTGGTTGCGCGTGCGGACCGTGTCTTGAATCCCGACGGCCCCGCCGGTTCGGGCGAAGAAGCTCCGCGCTTCGGTTTGGATGCTTTCCGCAAGGCTGAAGTAGCGAACGCCGAAGAGCAAGTCGTTGCGGTCCGCAACCAGCGTGTACGCCTGCATCCGCACGTTGGCATCGGCGCCCCACGTCGCACTTTCAACGTGGGAAACGATCCCGCCAGCACTGGTTCCTTCCAGCGAGGCGAACAAACTAATCGGCCGGCCCGTTTGGACGTTGAAGTATTGCTGGGCGATGGCGTCCGGCGTGCCGTTGTTGAACGCGGAGCCTTTCTGAATCTTCGTTTCCAGTATGAACACGCTCGCGTCCACGCCGAACCGACTGGCCGGATCGAGGTAAGCCCCCATGCTCCCGCGAATGCCGTTGAAGCCACCGAATTGCACTTGGCGACCATCGGGGAAAATCCGCGTCGCGGCACTGCCAGGCAAGATGGCGTTTTGTTGAACCGAATTCACGGCGGCCCGGCCCGGCACCGATTGGATCAAGTCCGGCGTGTTCATCGGCGTGATGTACCACAACAGGTAATCCGCCGACGCCCAGATTTTCGGCCCTGCCAAGAGGTTTTCGGCAGGGGATGACGCTTGCATCGCCGCTTCCGTGTGGCTGCTTAAGTTGGCCGGGAGTTCTTCCGCCGGGTTGAACAACGCCGAGTGGTACGAACCCCGATCGACGCCGGGCGCCGCCTTTGGCGTGGGTGTTTGTGCAAAGGCCGGCGCCGTGAATGCAAGGCAAACCGACGCTGCCAGAAGTTTCCGAACGTGCATAACGCAGCCTCCGTGCGTGAGTGGACCGAACAGGTACGAATGAGCCGTTGATCCGGATGGTGACGACTCAGTAGGCTATATGTCGTCCCGGCAAAGTCGGAGAATTGAGCAATACTGCCCGACGCGGCAATCTTCGCAATTTAGGCACAATCGTTGGTAATCTGGATAAACAGTAGGACTCACCCAATCGCGGCTTGGAGCAACGCTGGCACGGTCTGCCGGTGGTCGCCTTGGATGTAGAAGCTCTCGCCGCCGTCGGCGACGGTGCGGACCAGGATCGTCTTCCAGGGGCGATAGTAATAGCGTGGATCGGACTTCGGGGCTTGGCGGTGGTAGTCGTCGTCGAGCGGAATCAGGTCGAACACTGCCGTGGTGAACTTCGTAATTTGCTTGCCGTGTTGATGGGCCACATTGCGGGCCATTGCCAGCGCCTTCAAGTACACTTCCGGTCCCATCACAGCCGTGCCGAAGTTCAGCACGACCCCGCCTTCGAGATTGCGAACCTGCTCCACGAAGATCAGGAAATCGGTGTAGCTGGCTTGCCCGAGTGCCGCACCACTGGCGTTCGGGTGTTGGTGAATAATGTCGTAGCCGATGCCGATGTGAACCGTGACCGGGATGCCACGCCGGTACGCAGCGGCCAGCACGCTGCAATCCTTGTGCGGGAACGGGCCGTCGTGAATCGCCCTGCCGATGCTTTCGCCGAACCCCAACCCGTCGCGCACCCCGGCGGCAATCGCATCGTTCATGCGGCCCGTTTCCGTCCACAGCCCAAACTCGCCGGTGCGAACATATTTCGCCACACTCTCCGTACTCGCGCCGATCAGGGCGAACTCCCAATCGTGAATCGGCCCCGCACCGTTCATGGCGATCAGTGAAATCAGCCCGCGATCCATCAAGTCGATCAGGTGCCGTTGCACACCCGCCCGCAGCACGTGCGCCCCCATCATCAAAATGTTTGCCGCCCCGCGTGACTTTGCCGCAACCATCCGCTGCCCAATGATCGGCAACGACGGGTGCGAAAACTCCACCGGCGAACTCAGGGGAAGAAAAACATCCAACGTCAAATCGTGAACCCGTTCCGCAAGCGGCTTCACAATGAGTTGCGAACGATCAAATTGCGGGTGCGGCATGGTGTGTGGACTCCGGGGTAGACCTCGTTAAACGGAAGTGCGCATTGTATTTTTTGGCAGAAGCGCGTGCGTGGTTTCGGATTTTCCACCATCTTCCGCGACGCCCACCCGCAAAGATGTGTTAACGCAGGAATGCATCTAGTCCCAAGATCACGGGGTTCGGTCGCAAGATTCCGCTTTGACAAAACCCCAATCTCGTCCCACATTTCTGATGAAGGATTGCCGAATGCGGTCCAGGAATTCCCGAATGCGGTATTCCTGGGGCGCCCCATCGACCTTCACTGCGAATCCCCTGGGCACGCTTGAGAACGAAAGTCATCATGTCATCCACCGCAGTTTCGCGTTTGCTGGAAGAAGGGATCAACGCAGCGCTCGCTGGGAATAAAGCGAAAGCGCGGCAAATCCTGACCCAAGGCGTCACGCACGACCCGACCAACGAAACCGCGTGGTTGTGGTTAGCCGGCGTGGCGGAGTCGCCCGAACAGACGGCCAATGCGTTGCAAACTGTGTTGAATCTCAACCCCAAAAACGAGCGGGCCAAAGCCGGGTTGCGACAAACCCGAATGCACGCCGCCCAAGCGGCGATGAAACGACAAGATGCTCGGGGTGCCTGGCAATGGCTTTCGGACGCAGCCCGGTCTGAACCCGACAACGAAGAGATTTGGCTGTCGCTGGCGTCCGCCGGAGCGGCGATCAGTCCGGACGCGGCGGTCCGGTGCTTACGGCGCGTGTTGGAAATCAACCCGACCAACGATAAAGCCAAGGCCGGTTTGGCCTGGTATGAGTCGTTGAGCGGTTCAAACGTGAACGTGCAAGAGCCGTCCTTGCCGATGCCCAACGATACGGCCCCGATTAAACGCAACACCGACACGAAGCGATTGAACCGGGTTACGATGACCTGGGCTTGCCCGGTGTGTGACGTGGGCGATGTCCAGGAACATGCGGTTTGTCCGTCCTGTGGGTCGATGACGACACTTCGCCCCCCGGCGGCCTTTGCCAGACATCGCCCAAACGATCCGGAAAAAGTGAGTCGAGCAATCGAGCAACTCGCCGCCGTCCCGGAGTCCGTGGCCAC
>JANLRE010000356.1:0-6676 GCA_031368205.1 Fimbriiglobus sp.
GGCCGCGCGGAGGTACTGGCGGGGATTGTGGATCTGGAACGGTACCAGCGACTCCACGAAAAAGCCAATTCCCGCAAGTTGGAACTCAAAGCCAATTTGGAAGCATTATCACATCAGACTGCTGCCGTTCCTGATGTCAGCGATTTAGAGTATGCGACTACCATATTGCAAATTGATGAGTATGAAGAATCACGCACAACTGCACAACTAAAAATAGATGCGATGGCGGCAATCGAGGTCCAAGCGCGGCGGTGGTGTGATACACAAACCCGCCTTGCTGCCGCGAAAGCCAAGTTAAGTTCGGCGGAGCTATTGCTGGGTGAAGCTGTCAAAATTGAGAAAGCCTATGCACGGCTACAAGAATTGCGCGAGGTGTTGCCGGCTGTCAATACGGTCGTCAGTATGCGTGGCCAATCACAAGAATCGCAGCGGAAAACGGATCGTTACTTGAAGCAACGGGAAGAGACCCAAGAGCGAAAGCGTATTGCCGACCATGCCCATGAGAAGACCAAAAAACAACGACTGACCGTACAAAAACAACTTGTTGATGATGAAACCAAGCAAGGGAAACTGAACGCGCGACTACGCGAGTTGACAGGTTTGTTGGAAAAAGTGCGTCTAGTTGAGCAGCAAGAATCCGAAGCGAATCGGATGACCGACGACTTAAATCGACTCCCTGACAATCCCGAAAAGTTACTACGGCTTGCACACGATGACGCCGATCGGTTGACGGAACTCAGCCGCGTGTTGCCGATATTGGAGCGGTTTCAAACCGAACGCCATGAGTTGTCTGTATCAATCCGCACGGAACAGGATGTTAAATTCCAACTGAATCTAACACTGACTGAAGGCGAACGGCTCAAGGCAGATGTTGCGAAATTACAACAACAAGTTATCGAGGCTAAAGCTTCTAAGGCGATCGCGGAACAAGATGTTGCAGTGACAAAAGCAATGGCAGATCAAGCCCGTAAATCGGCAGCACAATTCGCGTCATTGTCCGGTGATAAAACCTGCCAGTCTTGTGGGCAAGAATTGACAGCAGCACACTATTTGGAAGAGAAAACCAAGCGGGATCAAGAGGCCACGTCCACAGCACAACGACACCGTGACGCGGTTGCGGTACTCACTCAAACTACCAAGCAAGAACAACTGCTGACAGCGCAAGATACCGAATTGAAGGCGCAGTTGGAAGAACTTCGAGAGCGGTATCGAGACAAATCTGCTCATTCCAAACAGCTATTAGCCGATACCAAACGGCTAAATGATTCGCTAGAATTAAGATATGCAGAACTGCCAATCGCATATCAAGGCAAGATTGCCCAAACCACTTCGCCCAATTGGACCGGCACCACGTTTCCGGAACGTGACGAACTGATTGCACTCCGGCGTGATGTCAGCACGTTAGAAAGTGTTAAGCGCAAACTTCGAGAGGCAACCGACACGTTAACGAAATGGAACCAACTCCGTGCGCGGTTGGATGTCGTGCGGGAGACGATGGCGAAACTGAAAGCCGCGTTGCCCGCCGTTGATCTCACTTCAATACGGCAAGAACATCAATCGTTACATGCCGAAGAAAATACACTCATCAATGCCATCAAGGCCGCGAAAGCCAACATTGTAGCATTGGAACTCGACATTGATAAGCTGGGCTGCGAATCGCACACTTGCGTGCAGATTTTAACCGACTTACAGGGTAAATTGAATACAGAAGAAGTCTCGCGGCAACATTGTGACGATGCCGCAGAACGTGCCAAACGGGATTTGCCCGTTGCTTGGCAAACGCTCCTTCAGCAGGCCGCACTCGCGGAATATAGTGCCTGGAAAGGCGAATCGGATCGACTGATTGCGGACGGGATAGAGATAAAGTATAAGCAACTCGAACAAGCTCGCGGCGGGTTAAATACAATTCGTAACGACATTGAAGGTTATGAATCAGAGGCGGCGACTTTCCCCAACGAAGCCCGACGGACCCCGGAAGATGTAAAGTCGTTGGTGCTTAGACTCCGCGCACACTATGAACAAGTCGATCAAGAATTGCGTGTCGTTCAACGTCAAAAATCAATACTGGATGGTCACCGGGAGCAGCGTGCGAAATTGGGTGTTCAGTATACACAAATCGACGGCGAACATAACAAGTATAAACTGGTTGCGGAACTGTTAGGGCGTGACCGTCTCCAGCGTCACTTGGTTCGACAAGCGGAGCGGCAGATCGTGGACTACGCCAACGGGGTACTGGATCGGCTGAGTAGCGGTCAACTTTTCTTGAAGCTGGTTGGCAGCGAAGACGGCACCAGCACGGACCGGGCGCTCGAACTCGAAGCCGCGAATCGAGTCACCGGCGGAGCGCCGATCAACGTGGCTTTTCTAAGTGGTAGCCAACGATTCCGGGTGGCGGTCAGTTTGGCGTTGGGCATCGGTCAATACGCGAGCAAGCAACACCGGCCGATTGAAAGTGTCATCATTGATGAAGGGTTTGGTTGCCTGGATCGTCAGGGCCGGCAAGTGATGATACAAGAATTGCAAAACCTACGCGGTCACCTGCATTGTATCTTATTGGTCAGCCACCAAGAAGAATTTGCGGATGCGTTCCCGGACGGCTACCGCTTTGAGTTGCAAAACGGTGCCACCAAAATCAGTCGCTTTCAACGGTGATGTTGCAATATTTGCAATCCCATCTTGAGTGACGGGAATGCGAGTTCTTCCTGTCGAACGTCTTGTACTTTGCGCCATTCCAATCCGGCGACCGCGTCGAGTGGTAACGCCAATTCGGGACGTATTGCAGCGGCGGAAAAGATTAAGTCTACGACGGGGTACGTCACTTCTTGATAGTAGTATTCATTTGTACAAGATCCGAGATATTGTACGCCTTCAATCTCTAAGCCGACTTCTTCAAGCACTTCACGTCGCAACCCTTCCTCGGCCGTTTCACCAATGTCGATGAACCCGCCGGGCACGCCGAGCATTCCCGCTGCAGGGTCTTTAGCGCGACGGATGAACAGCACACGGTCGCGGTCGTCGAACACGAATGCCGCCGCAGACACGGTGGGGTTGAAGTAGTAAGTCAACTTGCAATTCGTGCAACGCAACGGCGTTGTTGGGGAAATGTCGGTACGCATGACGCCGCACCGGGGGCAGTATCGGAAGTGTTCGGCGGGTCGCATGGGGCACTCAAAAAATTATTGGTCGTCTCGGTTCCTGTTATCGGCTATAGTAGCTTTTCGTGGCCTGAGTTCCTACCGGAGATACGCTATGAAAATTGGTGCCCTAGCAATCCCGCTTCTCGTTTTCTGTACATTTTGCCTTTCGGCAAAGGATGACAAAGTACCAAGTCATTTCGTACCGATGTTCAACGGGAAAGATTTAACCGGGTGGGTGAATGTCAATTGTGCCCACAGTACGTTCGCGGCCAGAAACAATGAGATCGTGACCAATGGCCGCCCGACGGGGTTTCTGCGCACGGCGAAGCAATATGAGAACTTCATATTGGAAATGGAATGGATGCACGTCAACAAGAAGGAAGTTGGCAACTCCGGGCTGTTCGTGTGGGGTGACCCGTTGCCGGCGGTTGGCACGGGTTACACGCGCGGGATCGAAGTACAAATTCTGGTGAATTACGAAACCGATTGGGCGACCAGCCACGGCGACTTGTTCAGCATTTGGGGGGCGAAGTGCAAGCCGGACCGCCCGCACCCGAAGGGTTACGAACGCTGCTTGCCAAGCGAGCGGGTGTGCAAGGGCGGCGGGGAGTGGAACCATTACAAGGTGGTGGCCAACGATGGCTCCATCAAGCTTAGTGTGAACGGCAAAGAGGTTTCCGGCGTTTCGCAATGCAACCCCCGCAAGGGCTACCTCGCGCTGGAATCGGAAGGGGCGGAGTGTCACTTTCGTAACATCAAGATTCAAGAATTGCCAAGCACCAACCCGAAGCCGGAAGAGATCGCCAATGTTGGTGATCGATTTATCAGTTTATTCGATGGCATCAGTATGGATTCTTGGTTCACAAAAGATAACTCATGGACCGCAAACGAGATCTTGACGTGCGTCGGGGATCAAGAATTGGTATCGCGCAACACCTGGGGCATGGGCGAGTTGATCGTGGATTACAAATTGCCCGCCGGCACGGATCACGTCTCATTGACGTTCGGCGAAACGGTGAAGCTCGAAGGGAAGCCCGGCGTTTGGAAACGGTATCGCGGCATGCACCATCCTGCGAAGAGTAAGTCAATTACAATTAGCGGTGCGAAAGGTCTCGAACTTCGCAATATCTTCATTAAGCAATCGTACTAGCACCACGTCGTTCACGCCAAGATGTCGGTCACGACGTTGCCGCTGACATCGGTCAGGCGGAAGTCGCGGCCGGCGTGGCGGAACGTGAGTTTTTCGTGGTTCAGCCCCAGGATGTGCATCAGGGTGGCGTGGAAGTCGTGGACGTGGACTTTGTCTTCCGCCGCGAACCAGCCGTAGTCGTCGGTGGAGCCGTAGCGGAAGCCGCCTTTCACACCGCCGCCGGCCATCCAAATCGTGAAGCCTTCGGGGTTGTGGTCGCGGCCGTCGCCGGTCCCTTCGGCGGCAGGCGTGCGGCCGAATTCGCCGCCCCAAATCACCAGCGTGTCGTTCAACAAACCGCGTTGTTTGAGGTCCGTCAGCAACCCCGCAATGGGCCGATCGACTTCCTTCGCGTTCTTTTCGTGACCCTTCTTCAGCCCGCTATGCTGGTCCCATTGCACCATCGAATCCGAATGCGTGACCTGGACGAACCGCACCCCGGCTTCGGCAAATCGGCGGGCGAGTAGGCACTGCTGGCCGAACGGCGCGGTCGTGGGGTCGTCGAGGCCGTACAGCGTTTTCGTCGCGGCGCTTTCCTTCGATAAGTCTTCGACCGCCGGTAACGCGGACTGCATTCGGAACGCCAGTTCAAACGAGTTCAGCCGCCCTTCCAGCGCCGCATCGGGACCGGAGCGGGCGAGGTGTTCGCGGTTCACTTCTTCCAACAAATCGAGTTGCTTGCGTTGCAGATCAACAGAAGTTCGAGCGTTTTGAATGTACTTCACCTTCGCCTTATCGACCGGAACGCTGGCGTTGCCGATGGGGACGCCTTGGCAGTCGGCGGGCAGAAACGCCGCCCCCCAATTGTTCACCCCGCCGTGCGCCAACGTGGGGCAAATCGTCATGAACGCGGGCAGGTTTTTGTTCTCCGTCCCCAGCCCGTAGGCCACCCACGCGCCCATGCTGGGCCGCACAAAGTTGTCGCTCCCGGTGTGTAGTTTCAACGCCGCGCCGCCGTGCGCCGGGTTGGTGCCGTGCATCGAATTGATGAAGCAAATGTCATCGACGCACTTCGCCACGTTCGGGAATAGTTCGCTGACCGGCATCCCGGATTGGCCGTACTTTTGAAACTTCCACGGCGACTTCAACAACAAGCCGGTTTGGGCGAACTGCACGCGCGGCTTGGAACCGGGGTACGGCTTGCCGTGGTCGCGGTCGAGGAGTGGCTTCGGGTCGAACGTGTCGAGGTGCGAGGGGCCACCCTTCATGAACAAGAAGATTACTCGCTTCGCCCGTGGCTTGTGGTGGGGCGTTTTCAGCGGTTCCGCAGCTGCGAGCATGTCCGCCATCGCCAGCCAACCGAACCCGAGGGCCGACGATTGCAACAGGCGACGGCGAGAGAAGAGCGTGGGAAGCATCGCCGATCCTTGTTCACTAGGTGAGCGTAACTTGTGTCAGTGGTTTCTGCCCCTCATGATAGCCAGTCTTGGCGTTGTGGTGAAATGAATTATCTGGGTTCAACGTGTCGTCCGACGCCGACCGATTCAATCGTGACATCGCGCTGACAGTTGACCGGATTTACCGAAGATTTGGGTCGATCCCAGTTGACGATCGGCACTCGGAAACACTTAATATCATTGCCGCCCAAGTCGTACCACCATGACTGTCACCATTGGGCCGTGCCATGCGTCGGATCGGAATGTTGATTGGGTTTTGTGGCGTATTGGGTTTCACGTCGCGGATGGATGCTGCGGATTTGAATTGGATGTCGTTGACGACCATCACCACCGGAACGTCGGGTTCGGCGAGCGGAACCTTGAATTACGGTCCCGGTCCTGCGGTCACTGTGACCTACACCGGCGATGTTCACACGGCCAGCCAGACGGATGCCAGTGGCACCAACTACTGGGTGCAACCTGCCACGTATAGTTATTCCAGTGGCAACCTGACGATCAACCCGCCGCCGGGTGTGGGCATTATTACGTCACTTGGAGGCACGGCCACCACGTACACGATCACATTCTCTCAGCCGGTTATCAACCCGGTGTTGGCAATTGCCAGTTTGGGCAACTCCGCCGGAGGTGGGAGCCGGGATTACAATTTCGACCAACCGTTCACGCTGTTGAAAGCAGGCACGGGATTCTTTTCCCCGAGTGATGCGACGACGCTCACGCACCCCTCCGGAAATGTCCTGCGTGGCAACGAAGGCAACGGGTTGATTCAATTCACCGGAACGCTCTCGACGATTAGTTGGACGAACCCGGTCGCCGAAACGTGGAGCGGGTTTACGGTCGGAGTGGCGCCGGTGCCAGAACCATCGACCGCGATGATCTTGCTTGCCAGCATCACCGGGTTGGTGGGAATTCGCTTAAGGCGGCTTCGGAATCCCGGCGAACCGGCGACGTAAGTC
>JANLRE010000359.1:0-1384 GCA_031368205.1 Fimbriiglobus sp.
GAGCCGGGCGTCAATCACGCCGGTCTTGTCATCGACGTAAAGAACCTTGGTCGACGTCTTGCCGCCGTCGGTGGTTTTGTACTACCCACGATCTTCGTTCGGCCCGTACAGCCGACCCATCGCACCGGCGTAAACGATGTCCGGGTTCTTCGGGTGGATCAGAATCTTGCCGATCTGGAACGTCTTCTTCAGCCCCATGTTCTCGAACGTCTTGCCCGCGTCGGTGCTCTTGTACACCCCGTCGCCATACGACACGGAGTTACGCGGGTTCGCCTCACCACTACCAACCCAGACGATGTTGGGGTTCGACGGCGCGACGGCGACATCACCGATCGAGACCGTGCTTTGCTTGTCGAAGATCACGCTGAACGTGGTGCCGTTGTTCACGGTCTTGAGCAACCCGCCGGACGCCGTGGCGATGTAATAAGTCGTCGGCTCGGATTCCACGACTGCCATCGCGGTCACCCGCCCGGACATGTTCGCGGGGCCGATTTGCCGCCAGTTGTACTGCTTGCCGACACTTTCCGGCAGGGTGCCTTCCGGTACTCCCGTAGACGTGGCGGGCGGCGTCTCGCCTTTTTTGGTCGCTTCGAGCTGCTTCTGCAACTCCTGGATTTGCTTCTCAATCGCCTCGACTTGTTTTTTCTTGTCCTCCTCAGTCAAGGGCTTATCAGCCCGTGCGGGGGACGGGATCGCAATGACGGCGGCTGCGAGCAGCCCCAACGCGAGCCAGCGGACCGAAGCTAGCAATCGGAACACGGTGCATTCTCTCGTGAAAATGTGAAACATTGCCGGGAGTGCTGATTCTAAGTGCAAGTGGTGCCGGAATCCAGCAGTCACCGATGAAAGCAAAATGAGAAGCTACGCAAAGTGGGCGGATTGAATCGGTCGTAAGGCGTCAGGGAGTTGGAACGAGCCAGCTTCCTACACAATCCCGTGCAACGGGCCGCCTCGGGCGCACATCGCATCGACCCGTTTCGAGACGGTCGGGTCTTCGACGAGTGGCGGGGCCATGTGGGGCTTGAGCCGGGCGTTGCGGAATAAAAATTTCGTCTGAGTTTTTCTTGACGGCGTTGCGGAAGATCGTCACCGTGAATGTGAGTTTGTGGAAGCGGCAACTTTCTGGCGGGGCTGTTCATGCGAACCTTCCGATCGTTTATGGCACTGATTCCCGTGACCGTCGCACTGCTCGGGCTGACTTCCTGCGAAGCCCCGGATCCCAAGCCACCGGCGCCCGTGCAAGAACCGGCAGCGTGCGAACTCGACGCCAAGATTGATGTGGCCAAGGCCCCCACGAAGCCACTGGCCCAAGCGATTCTTGGAAAGTGGGTCCGAGTCAAATTCGGGAGATACCCGGCGCTGCCGGAACTGTATTCGACGGAAG
>JANLRE010000386.1:0-6800 GCA_031368205.1 Fimbriiglobus sp.
TGGCTCACAAACTCCTAACAATCGCCAACGCGATGGTCCAAAACAAAACAACCTGGCGACACTCGAACGTCGCAAATCCAGCTTGACTTCTAACACAGTCACTACACTCCGGTGCCCCTACCGGGGCCACCAAGCAGACCAATTCCCCAACCAACTTTTGTGATACTCATCCTTAGATTGCATGAGAAATCCCATTCTGCACGCCACGCCGTGTGCAATGGGATATAATCTGTCAAGTTTCCCATCTGAACCCATGTCTGGGATTGCCCGAAAGGGGGTCGGTCGTGGCCCAAGCGATTGTGGATCCGGCGGAACTGCGTCGGTTTGCGGCCAATTTGAAACGCTTTTGTGCGGAGTTGCAGGCCCAACTCGGCGGACTGCACAGCCAATATCTTGCGTTGGGAGACAGTTGGCGGGACCAAGAGTACGAACGGTTCCGCCAGGAATTTGAACAAGCCCTTGCGCACCACGAACACCTCACGGAAGTCTCCGCCGAGTTCATTCCGTTCTTGATGCGCAAAGCGGAACGCATCGAAGAGTACCTGAACCAACGGTAAGCTATTCAGCGGAGGGGATCATGGCAGACGGAGCGGACGTGCAATCGATCCCGACGTTACGGGAATGGTTGGCGGCATTGACGGTTTATCAGTCGGATGCGTCGGAGGCGTTGGCTGGCATTGCGATGGAAGTCCGGCGCGGTCTGGATTGGGTTCACGAACAGATGGTGCAATGGCAACGGTCGATCCGCGATTGCGAGGAAGCGGTTGTTCAAGCGAAAGCGGAGTTGGCGGCCCGGCGGTTCCCGGATTGGTCGGGGCGCGATCCGGATACGACGGTGCAAGAACACAACCTACGACGAGCGCAAGCGAAGCTGGAACACGCCGAAGACCAAGTCCGCAAGTGCAAGGCGTGGCTGGGGAAGTTACCGAAGATGGTTGAAGAAATGTACAGTGGCCGTGGGTACCGGCTACAAATTTTCTTGGAAGGGGACATGGTCCGTGGCCTAACGTTGTTGGATCGACGCTTGGATGCCCTCGAACGCTATGCCGATTTGCGGATTGATTATTCGAGTAACCCTTCCGTCATGCCGCCGGAGAAATCGTCATGAAATTCGGTGCCAGTCGCAGCCAGCTTTATGACGCGCAAAAGACGGCCCGTGCCCGCTGGGAATCGACGGTCGAGACGTGGAACGACGACTCCCGGCGGCAGTTTGAAGAGGCGGTCTGGGAACCGCTCGACCAGATGGTTTCCGATGCGTTGCGGGGGGTGGACCAACTGTCCGTACTCTTCACGCAAATCCGCCAGGATTGCGAATTCACGCCCTGATTCATCCCAACCGCTTGAAATGGTTTTGCCATGCCCACCGAAACGTTGTTTGAACGGGAACGCTCCGCGTTGTCTCGGTTGATTGCCTTGGTGCGAACTCGTGCCGCAGGGGAAACGATCCTGACGGAAACGTTCGCCACCACAACCACGGAAGCGGACAAGGAAGTTCAGAAGCTTCGGCGGAGCATTAGCGGTTCGCGGAAGCGGGTCGCGGAAGAATATCAAACGAGCCACGAGACTGCCGTTGCCGCGACCAACGCGGAGCACGACGCCTCCGAAGTCGAAGCGGAAAAGACCCGGCGGGCACTCCGCAAAAAGACGGTCGATCAGTATTCCGACAAGCTGCAAAAACTCCGGCTCGAATACGAAGACAAGTTGTGGACCGTCGATTCCCTCCAAGAAGCGGGCGACAAAGAGGCCACCGACAACTACCAGGAGTTGAAACGGAAAGTGGCCTCCGCTGGGAAGCACCTGGAGGCGAACTGGGCGGAAGCCGAAACGGTGCTAGGCAAGGTGAAACTGACCCGCAACATGGTCGCGTTTAACCCGACCCGCTTGCCGAGTGCCACCCCGACCGACCCGGTCGGCAAAATGCAAAAGTGCCTGGAAGATTGCGACGCCTCCTGTCACCGACTGACGAGTGCGTCCCTCTTCAGGTTCGTCGGCATTGGCCCGACGATCGGTTTGGTAGTGCTGTGCGGTGTGATCGGTGCGGGCTTGTCCGTCCCGCTATTGAACTGGCCACTGAACTTAGTGACCACACTCGGTTGGGCGATTACGGGCGGCCTCTTTCTCCGCATTCTCCTGGCCGAGTTGGCGAAGCGACAAGTCCGCGATCGCGGTATTGCATTCGGGGTGTTCCAAGCCGAGGCGGGGCGGGCGGCGGGCATCCTCGACAACTACGCGGAGGCCACATTTCAAGCGAACAAACAACAGGTCGCCGAGAAGCACGACATCAACAAGAAGAAAGCGACTGAGATTTACGAGCCACGCATCAACACGATGGAGAATCAACTCGGTTCGACGCTGAAGCAGATTGACACCAACTACACGAACCGGATGGCCGAACTCCGCGAGAGTCGCGCCAAAAATCATGCAACCGAGACGGACCGCTTCAACGGTTTGATGGCCGAGATGACCGCGAAGCACGACAAGGAATTGGCCGAAGCCGAACTGCGTTTCGCGGAAAAAACGACGGCCGCAACGGCGCACCGGGACAGCACGTTCGGGAAAGTCTCCACGAACTGGCAGGGCGGTTTGGCAACCGTCGCCGGTGTCTGCCGAGAGTTGACGGCTTACGGGGCTGACCATTTCCCACCCTGGGATGTGATCGCTCGTAGCGACCGCCCCGTTGCAACCGTCGTGCCCACCGGCATTCGCTTCGGTACATTACAAGTCGATCAAAACGCACTGCCGAACGGGGTATCGACTGACCCGCGACTGACCCCCGCCGAACCGATTCAGACGACGATTCCCGCCTACCTGCCGTTCCCCGATGGCGCGGCAGTGTTGTTGAAAGCCCAAGACGTAGGCCGCACGCAATCGGTCGCCATGTTGCAAGCCATCATGCTCCGGTACCTGACCGCGTTGCCACCGGGCAAAGTCCGGTTCACGATCATTGACCCCGTTGGGTTGGGGGAGAACTTCGCGGCGTTCATGCACCTCGCGGACTACGATGAGAACCTCGTCACCGCCCGCATCTGGACGGAACCGGCCCACATCGAAAAGAAGCTCGCGGACATGACGGAGCACATGGAGAACGTGATCCAGAAGTACCTCCGCAACCAGTACAAGAGCATCGAAGAGTACAACCAAGCGGCGGGCGAAGTGGCTGAACCGTACCGCGTGTTGGTGATCGCCAACTTCCCGACGAACTTCACGCCCGAAGCGGCCCGACGGCTCATCAGCATCATGTCGAGCGGCCCGGCGTGCGGGGTCTGTACGCTCGTCAGTGTCGATACTCGGGCGGCATTCCCACGTGATTTTCGGCTCGCAGAATTGGAACAAGTCTCGTTCGGCTTGACCTGGGACGACGGCAAGTTCCGCCCGTCCGATGCCGACCTCGCCACGTTTCCACTGACTGTCGATGCACCACCCGCGCCGGAGGTGATTGCCTCGACGGTGCGGCGAATTGGCCAAGCCAGCAAGGACGCGGCGCGGGTCGAAGTGCCGTTCGAGTTCATCATGCCGACGGCGGACAAGATCTGGAAAGGCGATGCGTCCAAGGGCTTCGACATTCCCGTTGGCCGCGCCGGGGCCACTCGCCGACAGATGTTCATGGTCGGTCGTGGTACCGCCCAACACGCCTTGGTCGCCGGGAAAACCGGGTCGGGCAAATCGACGTTGCTGCACGCCCTCATCACCAACCTCGCGCTGATCTACAGCCCCGACGAAGCCGAGTTGTACCTCATCGACTTCAAGAAAGGCGTCGAGTTCAAAGCCTACGCGGAGAACCGTTTGCCGCACGCTCGGGTCGTGGCGATCGAAAGCGAACGGGAGTTTGGCCTCAGTGTTTTGCAACGGCTTGATGGCATCCTGCGAGAACGCGGTGACCGTTACCGTGATGCGGGGGCAAACGACTTGGCGGGGTATCGGGAGTATTTGAAAACCAAGACGCCCGTCGTGCCATGTCCACGCATTTTGCTCGTTGTGGACGAGTTCCAAGAGTTCTTCGTCGAGGATGACAAACTGTCTCAAGAAGCGGCACTGTTGCTGGACCGCCTCGTGCGGCAAGGGCGGGCGTTCGGGGTTCACGTGCTGCTCGGGTCGCAAACCATCGGCGGTTCTTACTCGATCCCGCGCAGCACGATTGACCAAATGGCAGTCCGGATTGCGTTGCAATGTTCCGAAGCCGATGCCCAACTGATTC
The DNA here is from genome assembly GCA_031368205.1 of Fimbriiglobus sp. Taxonomy (GTDB): domain Bacteria; phylum Planctomycetota; class Planctomycetia; order Gemmatales; family Gemmataceae; genus Fimbriiglobus. The sequence goes on from JANLRE010000386.1 coordinate 4,196, forward strand.
TAAGCAAGGACAACACGGCAGCCCGGCTGTTGAACCGCCCCGGCGAAGCCATTTACAACGATGCCAACGGGCTGGTCGAAGGCAACGACCCGTTCCAGGTGGTGTGGCTATCCGAAGAACGCCGCGAAGAGTTGTTGACGGAAATCCGCCATCGCGGTGAAGGTCACAAGTACCCCGCACCGCTCGTGTTTGAAGGCAGTTCCGCAGCGGATGTGATGAACAACACCAAACTGGCCGCACTCATCGCCACGCCCGCCGACCGCGTTCCGAACACGCCGCCGATCGCGTGGCTGGGCGACCCGATCGCCATCAAAGACCCGACTGCCGTGACGTTCCGACCGCAATCTGCGGCCAACTTGTTGATGCTCGGCCAGCACGAAGAAGCGTCGCTCGGGTTGATGGTGTCGTCGATCATCAGTTTGATGGCCCGGCTTCGCCCGAACGGTTCCAGTCGAACGTTGACCGTGATCGACGGCACGCCGGACGATTCGGAGTACGCGGACTATTTGCGAAATGCCACGAGCGCGCTCGGGTTGTCGAACGCCCTAATTGAACGAGCCGAACTGCCGAACGCGATCAACGAATTGGCTCTGGAACTCGACCGCCGACAAAAAGGCGAAGCCGAACGCACCCCGCAATTTCTCTTCGTGCAGGGGTTGCACCGATTGCGGGAGCTACGGAAGCCTGAGGAAGAATACGGCTTCGGCAAGAAGGGCGAACGCCAAGCGCCGCCCGGTGAGCAGTTCGCCACGATCGTCCGCGAAGGCCCGCCCCTGGGCATTCACGTCCTGGCGTGGTGCGACACCCTCACAAACCTCCAGCGCGCCATCGACCGGCAGGGGTTGCGCGAATTTGCACTCCGCGTTTTGTTCCAAATGAGCGCCAGTGATTCCAGCCACCTCATTGATTCCCCCGTCGCCAGCCGATTAGGACGGAACCGGGCGATGTACGTCGAAGAAGGCACCGAACGCCCCGAAAAGTTCCGCCCCTACGGCCTCCCTGCCTTCACGTGGCTACGGCAAGTCGGCGAGCAATTGGCCGGTTCGACTGTTGTTGGCACCGCGCAGGGGTAAGTGATATTTTAAGAGCCGAGTCAATCGAGTCGGAGGAACAACGATGGCAGCCCTAAACACCGCCGGTGCGTCATACGCCGACCCAGCCGTACAAGCGGCGCTGAGAAACATCACGGTCGAACAGTTTTTGGCCGACCAGCAGAAATACTTTTCAAGAAGTCCCGTTCTACCCGCTGAAACGACGCCAACGCTCACCGGGGAAGCGTGGCAAGCCGTTCGGGATGCGATGATCCGCGATGCCGAAGAGCGAGCCGATCAATACCCACCCGGTTTCGTGTTAGATGACAGCCGCGAAACAATCTACGCCGAACGCTTGGACGCACAACTGTGATCCTCCTCGACAGTAACATCCTCGCCCGGTACGTCGATAAAACTGACCCATTGTTTCCGGTCGTCGATGTGGCGATCGCTTCGCTCAGGGCCAGCGGAGAAATCCTCTGCATCGTCCCTCAAAACCTGTACGAGTTCTGGGCGCTAGCCACTCGACCGCCCAAGGCGAATGGACTCGGCTTGTCGATTGTTAACTGTCAGGTTGAAATCGCCCGATTCAAAACCATGTTTCGGTCGCTCCCCGATCCGCCCACTCTGCTTACCGAGTGGGAAGCACTGGTCGGCACGTATGCGTGTCACGGGAAGGTTTCGTTCGATGCGCGACTCGTCGCTGCGATGTTCGCACTCGGCATCCCGGCCATTTTGACGATCAACGTCAAAGACTTCATCCGATTCCCTGGCATCACCATTCATGACCCGCGAAGTATTGCAAACACCCCGTAACGGAGGCCGTGATGTTGAAGTCCACATTGCCTCGCGTTGCGGTTTTGGGTGCGGGGCCGATTGGGTTGGAGGCGGCGGTTTATGCGAAGTCGGTGGGGTTGCCGGTTGCGGTTTATGAGCAAGGGGCGGTTGCTTCAAACGTGGAGCGATGGGGCTTCGTGAAGATGTTCAGCCCGTTCGGGATGAACGTCTCCGCACTCGGGAAACAACTGCTGCTACGTGAAATGCCGTCCCGCGAATTCCCCGCTGACACAGAGTTGTTGACTGGGCGAGAATACCGTGACGCTTACCTATTACCCCTTGTTCAATCAGCCGCGTTACGCGATTGCATTCGCACGGAAAGCCGGGTGATGTCGATCGGGCGTGGCGGTTGGCGGAAGACTGACACGCCGGATTTGCGTAAGCCGTTGCCGCCGTTTCGCCTGCTCATTCGGGACGCGAAAGGCGTTGAACGGTTTGAAACGGCGGATGTGATTCTGGATTGCACCGGGACATTGTCGCGGCCCAACTGGGCGGGTGACGGTGGCATCCCGGCGGCGGGCGAGATTGCCGCGCGGCAACTCGTGCCGTACTGGGTGGAGGACGTGCTGAACACCAAGAAGACGGCCTATGCGGGGAAAAGTATCGTCGTGATTGGCGGGGGGTACTCTGCCGCGACGACGGTTTGCGATCTCGTGACGTTGGCGGACGAACACCAATCGACCTGGATCATCTGGTTGACGCACGGCAGCCGGACGGCACCGCTGCCACGGATTGCG
>JANLRE010000418.1:0-5604 GCA_031368205.1 Fimbriiglobus sp.
CCCAAGCCCATCTCGTCATCGTGACCTGTCGGGTGACCGACTTCACGCACGGCAACGTTAGGGAGGCGCTCACGAAGATTCGCCAAGCCAAGCTTTCCCGCCCCGTCGTGCTGGTGTTGACGTGCTTGCATGAAGCGATGCCGCAACAGCAGCACCCGCAGCCGTACCCGTTCGACCCGTTAGCAGTGCCAATCGGTGAGCCGCCGGCGGTCACGAACCTCGTGGGGGTGCCGGAAAATCTCATGCGGTTGGTCCAAGAACAAACCAAGCAGTTCGCGGGCTTGGTGGATCGCATCGTGCCGGTGGATTTGACCAAGCCGGAGGAAGGCTTCACCGATTCCACCTACGGCGGGGCGGCGCTACGACAGGTTTTGTTGAACCTACTCCCTGCGGCGTATCGGACGACGTTTGGCCGTGTCGCCGAGATCAGCAACGTGCTGAAGGCGCTGCACCTGAAGCACGCGGAGCCGGTGATTTTGGGCTACAGCACGTTGGCCGCGACCGCCGGGGCGATGCCCGTACCGTTCCTGGACCTGCTGATTCTGCCCGGCATCCAAGCCCGCATGATCCACGAACTTGCGACGCTCTACGGGGAGCCGCTCAGTGCCAAGCAGTTCCTGGATGCCGCCAAGCGGATCGGCATCGGATTGATCGCTCAACAGGCGTTGCGGGAGTTGGTGAAGTTTATCCCCGTAATCGGCGCGCCGGCCGGCGCCGCGCTGGCGGGTCGGGCGACGTATGCCTTGGGGCGGGCGTTTTGCGAGTACCATCAGGCGGCTCACGACGGTCACGTCCCGAGTGCCGCAATGTTGAAGAAGCTTTACCACGACCAGTTCACAGCCGCTGAAAAGGCGTGGAGCGAGAAATCATGACACCCCGCGCCATCAAATGGCAAATCGTCGTCGTCACCACATTGGTCGTTGTTCCGGTCCTGTTTCTCGTCAGCGTGGGGCTGTACCATCTCTGGGATCGCGGCTGGTCGTTCATCGCGTACTGGCCGATGGCGGCGTGTTTACTCGGTGCCTACGTCTTGTCGTGGTACTGGACCCGTCGCCTGCGGAAAGCGCCATTACCGACCGCGACCGAACCGCTGCCCGGTTACTGGACCGACCGCGACAAGCAAGCGTGGAAGACCGTGGAAGACCGGATCGCGGCGCTGAAGCCGCAAAGCCCGAAAGAGATGACGGAGTTGAACCTGTACGCCACGATGGCGCAGGAACTCGCGTTACCAATCGCCCGCGTTTACAACCCCAAATCGCACGACCCGTTCAGCCATTTGACGTTACCGGAAATCCTGGCGTGTGGGGAACTCGTGACCGAAGACCTCACGCGATTGGTCGAAGAATTCGTGCCGGGGAGCCACATCCTGAGCATCGGTGACATGATGCGAATCCGCACCGTCGTTGACCAAGCCACCGATTGGTATCCACGCATTCGCAACCTGTATTGGGTCGTGTCGGCGGTCATGAACCCGATCACGACCGGGATGCAAGTCGCCATGACGAAGGGCGCGATGGGACCGGCCCAGAAGAGCGTGCAACAAAACATTCTGCTCTGGTTCCAAATCGTATTTCTGCGCGAACTCGGGCGCTACCTGATTGAACTGAACAGCGGGCGCCTCAAAGTCGGCGCGAAGCGCTACCGCGAATTGTTGGTTGAGCACGATCCCAATAGCCACGCGAATTCTGAGAGTGCCGATGCTCCGCCGCCGCGAAGTCCGACCACGGCACCGCCGCCCGTTACGATCGCAATTGTCGGTCCGGTCAAGGCGGGGAAATCGAGCTTGGTCAATGCCCTACTCGGGGAACAACGGGCCGCCACGGATGTGCTACCGCTGACCGCCGGGCACGTTCGGTACACGTTGCAGCAACCGAATCTGCCGACGTTTACCTTGATCGACACCGCCGGGTTCGGCAACGAAGGGCCAACTGAGGATGACGTGAAAGTCGCCGTGGACGCGGCCAAGATTGCCGACCTGATGTTGGTCGTCGTCCCCGCACGGTCGGCGGCGCGGAAGCCGGAGGTGGACTTCCTCGACCGCGTTCGATCGGGGTTGTTGGCGTTCCCGAACCTCAAAATGCCGCCAGTGATTGCGGTCATCTCGCACATCGACTTACTCTCCCCAGCAATGGAGTGGGCGCCGCCGTACAACTGGCCGACCGGCACCCGCCCCAAAGAAGAGAGCATCCGCGATGCGACGATGGCCGCAAAAGAGCAATTCAGCACCCGCGTGTTCGATGTCGTTCCCGTCTGCACAATCGTGGGCAAAGAACTCGGCGTCCGCGATGAACTGCTCGCCACCGTCGCCACGCAACTGGGGGAAGCCCGTGGCGTCAGTCTGTTGCGAAGTCTCCACGCCGAAGCCTCCTCCGACCAAACCAAGCGGGTATTCAGTCAGCTTATGAACGTGGGTGGGCAAGCCTTGAAGTTGCTCTGGGAGATGGCGAAGAAGTGAAGTGAAGGAAAGCCCACGAACGATCGTTCGTGGGCTTTTGTCGGTGTGGGCTTTTGTCGTGTAGAAAGTTTTAATCCACCGATTCAAATTCTGCCAGCCGTCGCTGCATTGCCTCAAGCACTCCGATGTCGGATTCGGGCCGACGGGGACTGGCCGGGTGGGTTTCGTTGGACGCGATCCACCCACGCAGTTTCAGCAACATGGCGGCGGTGTGCTTGTACGCCGGCACCGGGTCGCGGAAGGCGAAGCAACCGAGGTACTGCAAGAGGTCGTTCAACTCGTAGAACTGCGGGTCGCCTTGTTCCCAACACCTGTCGCGCTTGGCAAACAAGTCCGGTGCAAAGGTGCTTAATCCGAGCAAGTAATCGCTGCCGTACATCACCATGTCGATGGCCAGATCGTTCCCGGTGAAGACTTTGAAATCCGGTCGGACTTCGTTCCGCACCACGAGCCGTTGCCATTCCAGATCGCGCCGGAGCGACGAGTGTTTGGCCCCGACACAGGCGTTTACGCCGAGTAGTCCCCGGAACAATTCGAGGCTATAGATTCTGCCAAACGGCGCGAACATCGTGCCGAGTTCAAAGGCGATGTACTGACCGCAATGCTTTCCCAGTTGTTCATACGCCGCGATGATCTCCGCATCCGGTTGCTCGGTGAGGCCGAACGATTGAACAATGACCGGCACCCCGCCACGACTGAGGATCGGTTCCATTGACCGGCAATAACCGTCGAGGTCAAACTTTGCGCCCGGCTTGTCTGTCACGAATGCCCCGGCCACAAAGGGACGATTCCCGAGCGCGGATCGGGTGGCGTCCAAAACGTTCGCCCGTTCCGCAAGTGTGAGCAGGTTGCCGTACCCGGTGTCCATGTTGACCGCAGGCATCAACCCGGCTTCCGCTGTTCGCGTGAGGAGTTGCGTGAAGCCCGGCCAGTCGATCTGGTGTGCGACGGTGTAGGGCAACAACGTCGCCGAGATGCCGGTGATCTTGCGACGCGGCACAATCAGTTGCAAGGGGTCAAAGTGTGGCGTCATAGTGTTGCGATTTCAGTTATCAGCGATTCCGTGTTCAGTTGTTTTCGGTTTTCCATCCAGAACTGCAATCGGAAATCCGAAATTAAGAATGCTCTGTAACAGGTCGGTGCAAACGTGGTATAAGATATTGTCATCCATGAGGAAGCTCGACGTGCAAGTGTTGCTGGCCTTCTTAATCGGACTGTTTCAAATCGTAGGGCCATCGCTCTGCTGTTGTGGGCCGGTCTGTAACTTAGTCAAACCAGCAACGCCACCCAGTGTGACAATTCCGAACCACGAGTCGATGTATCAGTGTCCGCTCTGCCATGCCAAATCCGAGCAACCCACTGACCCAAAAAGCGACAACAAGCCCCAAACCACACCCCGTTGCCCATGCACGGGTATCTTGCTAGAACCGGCAACGCCAGTCTCTACGACATCGCTTGAGATCGCCCAATCGCTGAATTTTTGGGAGCAAGACCAAACCGTTGGCCTGCTTGATTTTCCTTCGGACTCCGCCAACGCTGAATCGGCGTTGGATGAGCATAGTGTCTGCGATCTACCGTTCCTGACCACAGCGATGCGTCTTTATGCGCACCACGTACTTCGGTGTTAAGTGCAACGTTGACTGGCGAAATTGTTTTCCAACGTTTTACACACTTAATCTCTGGAGTTTGACCATGTTGACCAAATTGTTTGCAGGCGTGCTTGCGGTTGTGGCTCTCAGTACGATTGGCTATGTTTCCGCAACGGCTGGTCGCGTGAACGCGCCAGTCACGTCAGCCAGTGGCGATTGTTGTTATCTGGGTTCGCCTTGTTGCGTGCCGGGTGCGTCGTGCTGTCCCGCAGAGGCTGTTGCGCCGGCAGCAGATTGTTGTTACCCCGGCTCGCCTTGCTGCGAAACTGGGTCGTCGTGTTGTGCCAAAGTGGCGGTAACGGCTCAAGCTTCTTGTTGCTACCCCGGCTCGCCTTGCTGCGAAACTGGTAGCGATTGCTGTCTGAGTAAGTAGGTTGAAGCAGTAACGGTAAAAAGTCGGACGATCCGTTGTTCCGACTTTTTACCTTTTTGAATTTGTGTAATGCACAGGTTCTCGACTAGACTAACTACCGGGCGAAATTGTTTCGCTCTGTGTTTGCAATGGTCCTTTTCAATCGGAGTATCGGGAATGACGACAAAAATCCTTGCTGGGATCGCTGCGGCGATTCTCGTGACCCTGATCGGCGTGTACGCCAGCACGGGAAGCATTCCCGGTCTGAACGCCGTGACGGACGCCGCCGGGTTAACAACGTCGGAAGGCGGCTCGTGCTGCTCGAAATCTGCGGCAGCAACCTGCCCAGTGGCCGACGTATCGTGCTGTGCCGAAGCCAGCGAATGTCCCGCAACAAGCGAAGCACTTGGTGCTTGTGCCGGTAGCATGACCATCTCCGCTGCACAAACCACGACCGTGCAAACGAAGAAAAAGTGCTGCTCCGAAGAGTGAGAACAAACTTGCAGCCGGAACGAGCGCCAAGTCACTTGGCGTTCGTTCCGGCTGTGTCAGTCAAGATTTTAATAAATCGCAACTCTTCAAAATCGTCATCACTTCACTCCGCTCCCGGTCTTGGAAGCGATCAAACGGTTCGGTCATCACGTCACTACAAATACCCAGGCACGACAGCGCACACTTCAGCCCTTTAATTACGGCCGATTCGTGTTGCCCGATTTGATAGATTCGTCCGAAGTCGAGTAGTTGTTGTTGGAGTGCATTGGTTCGGGAAACGTCGCCCGTCGATGCGGATTGATACAAGTTCACGAACAGTTCGGGCCACGCATTCGCACCGCCGTTTACGCCGCCGTGCCCGCCGAACAGCACCGTTTCCGCAGTGAGATGTTCCGGGCCGACGAGCAAGCTCCAATCCGGACGGGTTGTGATTAGCCGACGGGCCGCATGAATGTAGCCCATTTCCCCCGAACTATCTTTGAGGCCAACGATGTTCGGGTGCTGTAACGCTTGGCGAATCACGTCCGGTCCGAACGTGACACGGGTATGGCCGGGCATGTTGTAAAGAAACAGCGGGAGTGCCATACGATCGGCCAGGGTCGTTACAAATCGTGATAGTTCGGGTTGCTCTGGCTTCAAGTAATAGGGTACGGAAG
>JANLRE010000475.1:0-2769 GCA_031368205.1 Fimbriiglobus sp.
GATGCGGTCCGCTCGATCCTGGGTTATCGAGTCGCCGTAGATCAGCCCGATGTGTATATCGAGCAAGCGGAAATTATTCGGATTTGGTTTGCTCAGTCATTTCGCCATGCTGAACCGACGGGTGGGCCATTGGCGTCGTACCAGGTTAAGGCGCTGGCCGATCGTACACCTTCAATATCTCTTCCTTAGTCAGTGCGGCGAAATCATCCGATTCAGGCTTGTATGTGGGGAACGATAACGAGATGATGCCCGGAGCAGATCTAAGGGCGTGCTCAATCTGTGAGACTGGTGGCCACTCGAATTTGTTGCTCACTTGCACGGCGATTCGGTTATAGTTACGGAGGAATGCAATAATATTATTAATTGAAAATGCTATTAATCGTAGGCGGTCGGCTAGAATCTCCGGATCCCAATTTAATGCCATTCGCTGGATCCTGTACTGAAATGGCTTGACTGGCTTGAGCGCTTCGATGGTAACAAAGCTCGATCCAAATTCACTCCCACCCAAGTCAAGAGATTTCGCACTGCTCTGCGTGTTGCCAACAGAAACGGGGTTTCCGATTTGCACACGAACTCCTCCGGGCTGCGAGCGAAACCCATGCTTGATCGTGTTGTACTGGTCGCAACGAATAGGATTTAGGAAATCCGCCGCCAGTCTTTGCCAAAGGCGTGCCACCACCTTCTTAATTTCGGGTTCGGTTTCTTTGTCGAAAGATTGATATGGACCGTGGATCGCATCCACAATTCCGTCCCAAGTAACAGCGCGGAGAGGAACTTTAGTAAGCACCTGCCCTTTGCCGATCGTATCGACCAAGTCGTTCAGATCCCCCTGTCGGTACTTCGGGAGCCAACCCACGACACAGTCCGGCGCCTGTAGGGACGCGAAAAGGACTGCGAAAAGGGTTTCAAGACCTTGGCCATAGCGGCTGCCAACGCCATCGATGCGAGTTGCCGTCGAGAACCAGCAAGGTCCGCCGTATGAATGTCGGCAAGGTACGTAAAGAACTCTGGCCGGAGGCCCTCAATGAACTCAGCATTCCTCGCATACAGGTCAGCGTCCCATACGCAACAAGCTGATTCATTGATCGCAAAATCGACCCCATGAAACCCCACCATCTTCCACCTCCAAGATTCAACGACTATAGCTATCGTGCGCCCGAAAGTGCATAAATGATGTAACGGAAGCTCCTAGGGTTCGCGCACTTAAGTCGGCTGTCCTTTGCTCCAGTCGCAGGTGGGCGTATGACTGACACTATACCATTGAAGTGTTCGCCAAGCAGATCTCCCAGTGGCCTTGCCCTAACTACGGAAGCGCGACCAACGCTCAAACAGATTTCTATCTCTTCTTTGTTACGCGATAGACCTGTCGGTTGCAGATACCCCTGACCCGTTGCCTTGTGGCCGTCGTTGACGACGAAGACTATACGCTGGTTTCGGCGTTCAAGTGGTAAGCTCCGATTTGCAACCGACGAATCACCGCACAGCTTTCCTGCGCCACTTACATCGTAAGGTCCGTCGTGGAGTGCGTCTAGCTGGCAAATCGGTTCATGCACTGATTCACCGTCTGTGCCAAATCTGCCGGAGTCGCCGATCCGGTTTCAAACTGCGCAATTGCGCCCGTTCTGCGGAGAATGCGGCGCAGGGAAGCGGGGGGATTTTGAAACTCTTCGCACAACCTGTTGCTCCGTGGCTGTGGTTCGGTAGGATACTGGCTAAATTCCGTCCGAGTTACAACTACCGCGCCCCTGTCGGGAGGTGGCTGTGAGCACCCTAGTAGTCGGGAAAGGCTTGGCGATGGAAAAGTACATGTGCTACGGGGCGCTGGGCGTTGCCGGACTCATGTTGTTGCTGTTCGTCCTCGATCTCGCCGCCGGGTTTCCGTTCGGCGGCGGGTCGTTTATGGTCGCAGACATCTTCGGCATCCTGGCCAGTGGCGTCGTCGGCTACCTCGGCTACAGCGCCATGAAAGAACTGAAATAAACCACGAATAGCACGAATCGAACGAATCAGGACAAATCCTGATTCGGCCACGGTCGCCCGGATTTTATTCGTCTGATTCGTGCTATTCGTGGTTCAACTTGTTTGAGCCAACCGAATCACGGCGTCGATCAACCCGTCTGCGGTGTAGGTTGTGGCTTCACCGGCCACCCGATAGCCTAGCTGACGGACTACGCGGGCGGTTTCGGGGCTGATGGCCACGAGGCGGATTTCGCCGCGTTCAATCCGGCCGCGAATCGTGTCGTCGAACAGGGCGACCAAGGCACGGGCGACGTTGGAACTGCTCAGGGTCACGTAACGAATTTCACCGCGTCGCAGTGCGGCCAAGGCGTCGGCATTTGGTAGGATCGCATCCACTTGATCGTAGACCGTGACTTGCTCGACGGTACAAATTTTAGCCAACTCGGTGCGTAGTAACTCCCGGCCTTTGTTGGCTCGTGCCAACAGCACCCGTTGCCCGACGACATGGGGTCGAAGGGCGTCGATCAGTCCCTCGGAGTTGAACGTGTTGGTCGGGACTAGGTCGGGGTTCAGGTGATATTCTCGTAGCGCGTCCGCCGTCTTCGGGCCGATGGTGGCGAACTTCACGCGGCCAAAATCGCGCAGGTCGCGGCCCCGTGTTCGCAACCGGCGGATCAACGCATGAACGCCGTTGGCACTGCTGAACACGAGCCAATCCCACGCGCCGTTTCGGACCGCGTCCAGTGCAGCATCGACGGCGGTGAAGTCACTGGGTTCGCGGATTTCGACGGTGGGTAACAGCACCGGAAC
>JANLRE010000513.1:0-2802 GCA_031368205.1 Fimbriiglobus sp.
GTTTTCGGCCCTGAAAGGGTCGTTCGACCAGCCCAGGGCCATGCCCTGGGAACTGGCACCCAGGGCCTGGCCCTGGGCTGACAGCACGTGCCTTTCAGGCCCGAAAACCCGTTCCAGAAGGAGTGCCAGAAAATTTTGCCAGACTCATGGCGAGAGCCAGTGGCTTTTTGATCGCGTCTTCGACCGGGGGTTCCAGATGAGCCGGCTTGCCCTGTTGGTGGTGCTGGGGGTCGTTCTACTTTTCACCCGGTCGTCGTCGGCGGACAAACCCGAACCGGGTAAAAAGCAACCGCTCCATCCGTTTGCCGAAGCCCGTCAACGGCTGCTGCGCGGCAACTACGACGAAGCCATTGCTGCCTACGAAGCGGGTGCCAAGAAAGACGAAGCCTTACGGCCACTCGCCGCAATTGGGATCAGCCGAGCGTATCGTGCGACTGGTGGCACTGACAAGGCGTTGGCAATTCTCAGTGCAGCATTGAAGGTCAAGTTAGGTGACGCAAACCTTCACTCGGAGCGAGCAAACCTCTTCTATGAACTAGGCCGATGGGACGAAGCGACGAGCGATATTGATGCAGCGTTGGCTAAAAACTCCGATCATTTGCAAGCACGGTGGACCCAGGCACGTATCCTTCACGATCGTGGGGAATTGGATGCCGCAGACAAGGCGATTCGTGGCATCGTCCGGTATTACACGGCCCGCAGTAATGGGGACAACGACATCACCGACCCGGATGAACTGCTCGTCATCGCGGAAGCGGGGGCGGAGAATGCGCGGTGGCATAACCTGTCGAAGCAGTTCAACTTTATTCTGAACGAAGTGATTCACGACGCCGTGAAAGCGGACCCCGATTTATGGCAAGCCGAAGTTCAAGCTGGGTCGATGTTGCTGGAAAAATACAACCGCCCCGATGCCGTTGAAGCCTTTGATAAAGCCCTGAAAATCAACCCGAAAGCCGTCGAAGCTTTGGTCGGGAAGGGCCAAGCCGCGATGCTAAAATTCGACCTCAAGGAAGTGGATCAATTCGCCGATCAGGCGCTCAAAATCAACCCGAACCACGCCGCTGCGTTGCGGTTGAAAGCGGATCTGGACCTAGTGGCCAGCGATTGGAAAGCGGCAGAAATCAAACTCGACGCAGCCCGAAAAACCAACCCGCGAGATGCCGCCACGCTTGGCAAACTCGCGGGCGTGTACCGGCTACAACGGCGGACGGCAGACTTCGACAAAATCGTCAAGGAAGCCGAAAGCTACGACAAGAAACCCGGCGTGTTTTACTACGAACTCGGGGAAACACTCGAAGAACGCCGACGCTACACTCAGGCCGATGGCTACTACCGTAAAGCCGCCGAACTGCGACCAATGCTATCAGGGCCACGGACCGGACTTGGGATGCTGCAACTGCGACTCGGCAACGAGAAGGAAGGCCGCGTGCTGTTGACGAAAGCGTTTGATGCCGACCCGTTCAATGTGCGTGTCGCCAACAGTTTGAAAGTGTTGAAGCACCTTGATGGCTACGCCACGATCACCACGCCGCACTACGAGTTGCGCTTCGACGCTACCAAGGACAAAATCCTGGCCGAGTTCATCGCGGAATATCTCGAAGAGACCCACGCCGAGTTGAAGAAGCAATTCGGCTACGAACCGCCGGGGCGGGTGCTGATTGAAGTGTTTAATTCCCACGAGATGTTCAGCGGTCGCACGGTGGGGCTGCCGGACTTGCACACGATCGGCGCGTGTACCGGGAAAGTGGTTGTGATGGCATCGCCGAAGGCAAAAGGTGTCAAAAAACCGTTCCACTGGGGCCGCGTCATTCGGCACGAATTGACACACATTTTCAACCTCGCCCAGACCGATTTCCAGTGCCCCCATTGGCTGACCGAAGGGCTAGCGGTTCGCAACGAAAACTTGGTGCGGTCTCCAACCTGGACCGTGATCCTACGCGACCACTTCGTGGCGAACACACTCTTCAATCTCGACACCGTGATGTACGGCTTCGTGCGGCCCAAAACGCCGGATGAATGGACGCTCGCCTACGCCCAAAGTCAACTCTACGTGGAGTATCTGACGAAGACCCACGGCGAAGCGGCGGTCGGCAAATTGCTCACCGCCTACCGCGAAGGCCAAGACACTGCCGAGGCGTTAAAGTCGGCGTGTGGCGTTGAAAAGGCCGCGTTCGAGGCCGGTTATCGGGCGCACGTCGAAGCCATCGTCAAGCCCTACATCCTCAAAGCCGCGAAGCGAACGGAGGAGAAGCAACGCACCTTCGACGAACTGGTCAAGTTGAACCAGGACGAACCCGACAACCTCGAAGTCGCTTCCCAACTTGCCGAACTCTATCTGCGCCGCAACAAAGCGGCGGATGCCCGCAAACTCGTTGAAACGGTTCTCGCCAAGGAGAAGAACCACCCCCTTGCTTCGATGGTGAAAGCCAGACTTTTGTTGCGTTCGGGTGACGACGATGCGGCATTGGTCGTGCTGGAAGAATTGCAAGCCGCACGCCCCGATGACCACCGCTTACTCCTGGCCCTGGCGCGGATTTACACCGAGGCCAAAGATTTCGTCAGTGCAGCCAAGGTGCTCGAACATGGTCGCAAAGTCGCCCCGATTGACGGCGATTGGTCGGAGCAACTCGTGCGGATTTACAAGGCCTCGGACAACACGGAAAAGCTGATCGAGGTGATGACAGAGTTACTGAACACCGACCCGGACGAACTCGACGGCCGCGTTCAACTGGCCAAGATTAGTCTCGAAGCCGAACGCTACCCCGACGCGGAACGGATCGCAAAAGACGCCCTGCAAATCGA
>JANLRE010000527.1:0-11133 GCA_031368205.1 Fimbriiglobus sp.
CGCCGTCCGCACGAAAACCGGCGACGTGTTCCTGATCTACAACCACACCCCGATTCTGCGCACGCCCATCAGCCTCGCCCGCAGCACCGACGACGGCAAGACCTGGAAGCGCGTCAAAGACCTCGAAACCGAACCCGGCGAGTTCAGCTACCCCGCCATGATCGAAACGACCACCGGCCAACTTGCTATCACGTACACCTGGAACCGCACTCACATCAAATATGTCGGCGGACCCGGCGGAGTTAAGGAAGGGGTCGTGAGATTTTTTGTGCGTGGGTGTAAAGTATCGTTAGCAATTCGCGTCAGGCAATAATTCCGACTGGGTTGACAGCCATTTGCAAAGCAATTCGACACTGTTTTTGCCGGTTGCAGCATAATTTTGGATTGTAGCGATTGACGGGTTCAGCTTCAGTGCTGAAAATGGCCGTGCAGGGTGAAAAGTGAGCAAGACTGTTCTTCGACTCTGAGTTTTGTAAGAGTAGCGTAAACTTTCCGACCCCTTTACTCGTCAAAAGTGATGGACCAGTTGAATCTCAACTGGTCCATTCTTTGGATTGTGTCGCCAAGTTAGAAATTTTAGGAGAGACAAGAAAGTGAACGCCCATTGTTTCCGTTGTATGAGTTTCCTGATGCTCACCGCCGTCTGCTTGTGGCTCGCGCCGTCAACAGCATCGGCTGCGTTTACCACGACCATTGAGGCTCCTGGCGTCCAGACTTCACAAGTCTTGGGTGTCACGACTGAGAATTTCAACACGTTCCTGGCTTCAAATAGTTACACCACGCTCGTTACTGCCGTTGGCACGTTGACTTCTCCAGGCATGGCGATCGTACCGGCTAATACGTTCGGCGGTGCGGGCAACGTTGGTAACTATTTTGCGATCGGATCCCAAAGCGGGCAGTTGACGGCGACCCTAGCCCTGAACGCTCCCGCTAACTACTTCGGGCTGTGGGTGTCGGCCATCGACATGAATAACAGCATGCAGTTTTTCTCGGGGGTGACGTTGGTAGGGACTTTTGATGCCAATACTAGCCCCTTCAATAGCCTACCCAATACCTACTCCGGCGTGAACAATAATAACATAGACAACTTTGTCTATGTGAATTTCACCGGCACCAGTGGCACCACGTTCGACAAAATCGTGTTCAATAATGCGATAGTCGGTTCTGGCTTCGAGTCGGACAACTGGAGTGTCCTCCGCAGTCCAACAACGAATGCCGTTCCTGAACCGACCACGATGACGCTCGGCCTGATCGGCACCTTGATGGGCGCCGGCATCGCCCGCTTCCGCCGTCGGACGATCACCGCGTAAATGTTTCAGCCAATCGAGTCCCACTTCAACGTTACCTGTTTCGCGTTGGATTATGGCTCGTTGGGTGAATTCGTTCCCGATGCACTTGCCTCGTTGTCACCATGTGGCCGCGAGGTTGGCGAGTCGCTCGAAGGTTTTCGCCCTGCGGGCCGTCTTGTTGCCACACGAGATTTTCCGGGCGACCACCGCCAGACGCAACGCACGCCCCGCGCGATTGTTTGTCGATTCCACATCCCGATGCTCCAAACACCCCAACAAATACGGCCGCTGTTTCCACAACCGATTCTGAAAGCGGACATCCTCCGGCGGTGAGGTTGCGGCTAATACCCGCTCAGGTTCAGTGCCCATCTTGACCTGGTTTACTCTAGAATGAAATCATCACTCCTCGGGCGGGAATGTTCTCGCGTCGTATTTGAATCTCGGAGGCGACCGTGCTTCGTTCCCACCACTGGCTTCTTGCCGTGATTGTGCTGTTGGTACTCGTATCGTCCACGACCGCCGCCGATGTCGATTTCAGCCGCGACGTGTTACCGCTCCTGTCTGAGAATTGCTTTCACTGTCACGGCCCGGACGCGAACAAGCGACAGGCGGGATTGCGCCTGGATACGAAAGAGGGGGCGTTTCGCACCAAGAAAGACGTTACGACAATTGTGCCCGGCAAGAGCGGTGCCAGTGAAGTGATTCGCCGGATCGTGAGTATCGACCCCGATGAACAGATGCCGCCGCCGGACTCGAACCGCAAGTTGACCGCGAAGCAAAAAGAAACGCTGATGGCGTGGGTCGATCAAGGCGCGAAGTGGGGGCAACACTGGGCCTTCAACGCACTGCCCCGTGATGTGCCTGTGCCAACTGTGGCAAATGTTGTGAACCCGATCGACCAGTTCATTCAAAATCGGTTGCTCAAAGACGGGGTCAAGCCCGCCCCGGAAGCACCGAAGGAAACGTGGTTACGCCGCGTGACGTTCGACCTGACCGGCCTGCCGCCCACGCTTGCGGAACTGGATGCGTTTACGAAAGACACGTCGCCGAGGGCTTGCGAAACTGTGGTCGATCGCCTACTGGCGTCACCGCGCTACGGTGAACGGATGGCGGCGGACTGGCTGGACATTGCCCGCTACTCGGACACCCACGGGTATCAATCGGACCGCTTCCGCGCGATGTGGCCGTACCGCGATTGGGTGATCGCCGCGTTCAACCGCAACCAGCCGTTCGACCAATTTTTGACGGACCAACTAGCCGGGGACTTGGTTCCGAACGCCACGAAAGACCAGCGATTGGCGACGGCTTTCAACCGGCTGCACATGCAGAATGAAGAAGGCGGCGTGGTAGCGGAGGAGTTCCGCGTGGCCTACGTGGTGGACCGTGTCAACACGATGGGCACAGCATTTTTGGGCATGACCTTTGAATGCACGCGGTGCCACGACCACAAGTACGACCCGCTGACGCAGAAGGATTTTTACAGCCTGTTCGCGTTCTTCCAGAACATCGACGAAGCCGGACAAACCAGTTACTTCACCACGGCGATGCCGGTGCCGGCGCTGCTGCTTTCGACCGATGAGCAAGACAAGAAAATCGCCGTGATGCTAGCCACCATCCGTGACAAAGAAGCGGCAGTGACAACCGCTTGTCAGCAAGCGGAGACGGCGTTTCGGTGGTGGTTGAAGTTGAAACCCAAGGCCGTGCCGAACTTGTCGGGGTTGGTCGGGTCGTACAGTTTCGACGAGTGGAAAGATAACAAGGTAGCCAACGCGGTTGATGTGAAAGCTCCGGCGACCGGCCACGAGAACCCGAAACCCGTGCCCGGCAAAGTCGGCCAAGGGGCGGAACTCGACGGCGAAAACGGCTTCGACTTCCCCGGCGTCGGCCACTTCACCCGCACCGACCCGTTCACGATCAGCCTGTGGCTAACCCCCGCGAAGCCGGTGCCGTACCTCATGGTGCTGCACCACAGCAAGGCGCCCGTGGACGCCGGACATCGCGGCTACGACCTGACGCTCGAAGACGGCAAGCCGGCGCTGGGGCTGTACCACATGTGGCCGGGGAACTCGTTGAAAGTGCGGGCGAAGGAGCCGATGCCCGTCGGCTCGTGGTCCCATTTCACCATGACCTACGACGGTTCCAGCCGGGCCGACGGCGTGAAACTTTACCGCGACGGCCAGTTGCTGCCGACTGAAATCGTCCGCGATTCGCTGACGAAAGACATCACTTACGGCGGCACCGAACCGAACCTGACGATCGGCCACCGCTTCCGCGACGCCGGATTCAAGGGCGGGAAAGTCGATGAACTGCGGGTCTTCAACCGCACACTGACACCGTTGGAAGTGACCCAACTGGCAATGCGTGATGACTTCACAACCGCGTGGAACACGGCATCGTCACAGTTGCGGGATTACTTCATGAACGCGGTTTACGGCCCGACCCGCCAAGCCACGGATGCCCTTCGCACGGCGAGAAAGGACCACAACTTGTTCACCAACCCGATCACCGAAGCGATGGTGATGCGGGAAATGCCGACCCCGAAGCCGGCGTACATCTTGAAGCGCGGCGCCTACGACGCCCTTGGTGACACCGTGACGGCGAACACCCCGGCGGTGCTGCCGAAGTTCCCCGCCGATCTCCCCCGCAACCGTTACGGCTTGGCCAAGTGGCTGACGACACCCGATCACCCGCTGACGGCGCGGGTGACCGTGAACCGCCTCTGGCAACAGATGTTCGGCACCGGGCTGGTCGAAACCAGCGACAACTTCGGCACCACCGGCACGCCACCGACGCACCCGGAATTGCTCGATTGGCTCGCGCGGGAATTTGTGTCGAAATCATGGGACGTGAAACAGATGTTGAAGCTGATGGCACTGTCCGCAACGTATCGCCAATCGTCGCGGACATCGGCGGAGTGGCTGCAACGCGACCCGTACAACCAACTGCTGGCGCACGCCCCGGTACGCCGCTTGACTGCTGAAATGATCCGCGATCAGGCGTTGGTTGTCAGTGGGCTGCTGGTTGAAAAACGCGGCGGGCCGAGCGTCTACCCGTACCAGCCGGAAGGCTTGTGGAACGACGCGATGGGCCGCCCGCACTACCCTCGTTCAACCGGCGCCGATCTTTATCGACGCAGCCTTTACACGATCGGCAAACGCACCGCACCGCACCCGCAGATGACCACGTTCGACGGCAGCGAACGCAGCGTGTGTACGGTCCGGCGGCAAAGTACCAGTACGCCGTTGCAAGCGTTGGCACTGCTCAACGACCCGCAAATCGTCGAAGCGGCACGCTTCTTGGGCGCACGCATGATTCAAGAAGGGGGCACGACGACCGCCGAACGCATCACGTGGTTGATGCGATCCGTGACGGGCCGTAACGCGAACGAAAAAGAGCTTGCCATTTTCGGCAAGCTCTTCGAGGAACAAAAATCTGCGTTCGAGACCGACCCCAAAGCCGCCGAGAAACTGCTCGCCGTCGGCGACACCAAGCCTGACCCCAAACTCAACAAGCTCGACCTCGCCGCCGCCACAACGCTGGCACTCGCCATGCTCAACCACGACGGCGCCGTGAACCGGCGGTAACTCGCAGTGGAGTCAAATCATCCGAGCCACGACCGTGAGGGAGTGGCCACACCTCCCACCCACGATTCGTCACTTGATGGCAACACACCGTTTTCAGTGAGGATGATTGGGCCACTCCCTGACGGTCGTGGCTCGGAAAATCCAAGATTTCGTCACTCCGCGTTCATCGTTTTGGTGAGTTCGGCGAGGGCCTTCTCTTGCTTCTTACCTTCAATCAGCAGGGTCGCGGCCTTCGCTTGGCGGCGCTCGATTTCGGTCTCTTGGTCGTCGAATTTCTTGAGGTAGCGTTGATAGGCGAGCGAGTCCTTCGGCACCCGCTCCATGTTGGCGCGAATGCGAGTTTGCTCGTCAGCAATGGCTTTTAGTGCAACACTTTCTTCCTTCAAACTCGCCTCCAGTCCGTTCAATTTCGCCCGCTCCGCTATCAACCGAGTGATCGCGGCTTTGACGGTGGCTGGTGTCACCGCTCGCTTCACATGTTCATCCAATGCTGACGAGGAAAACTTCCCAAGCTCCGTCGTCTCCGTGGCGGTTTCTTCTTCGGTCACGTCGAGTTTGGCGGCATCGTTGGCAGCGACTTTCAACTCAAAGCGTTGCAACCCCTCTGTGCGTTCCACAGGTTTCGCGGGTGTGATGAGGTTCCAGTGTTCACGAAGCGGTTGCGTGATCCAGACGGTCCGTGGTGTGGTATCACGATTCACTGCCGTGTACCGTATGGTGTCTCGGTTGACCCGTTTGACGACGAGATTGCCATTCGTGATCTTCACCCCGACGATGTCGGATTTCGATTCGTGGGTGTCGGCCTTAATGTCCGTGGTCAAGTCGATGGCGTAGCTCAACAACCGCGATTCGCCCGGCTTCACGTCGGCAAGGCGCGAGTCCCCGGCGAACGTGTCGCCGTCGTAAACCGCAACCGGCCCTTGCGCCAGAAACAGCTTCGACTTGTTCGTGAGCCGCACGCCCAGCAGCGGGTGCTTTTGCAGAACAAGCGGGTTGTAGAGACTGAGGCGTTGCACATCGGCGGGTTCGTTCAGAACCGGCACGAGCGCGGACTTGAACCGTGGAAGTGTCACGGGGTCCGCAATCGAGTATTGAAACGGCTCGCCGAGATTCTTCGTGTCGAGCGGATTGGATTGGTAAGACGCGGCCACCGAATTTTGCGACCATGTGGACTCCCCGGCTTGGTACTCCTTGTACCCCAAACTTCGGCGCGTCAAACTGCGGATCGAAGGGCGCGATATCCCGTTGACGGTTTTCCCTTCCAGGGCGTTGGGGTCGAACAAGTTCGGTGCGTGCCGTCCGGCTGCCATACCACCGCCGAAGCCACCTTGACCGCCACCGCCGAGATTCCCAGTTTGATTACGCAAGGCGTTTTGGTTGGGCATAACGACATCCTGAGAACCAACTGTGCCTTGATAAACCGGCGGCCGCAGCGACGCGAAAATCTCCGGTTCGATCGTGGGGCGGGGGACGAAGAGGGGTTCGTACAGGTCCATTTTGAATGTCATCGGGCGACCAGAGACGAGGGTGATTTTGACATCGTTCCAGTCGTCGTCGGTGGTGTTTTCGACCGACGCCCAGCCTTGGATGCGGGCGGTGTCGCCGGTCAGGTTCACGCGGTACGTCGGCTTCCACAGCGCGGCTTCGGCGACGTAGCCGACGCTCACCCGCCGCTTGCCGTTGCCCGCAAATGTAACCGCCACGGACTTCTTCGCTTCGCCCCGCGCTGCGGCGAGGGCTTCGAGTGCGAGCTTGAACTCCACCTGCAGTTCGGGCTTCAGGAACTTCAGTTTCTTCATTTGCGACAGGGGAACACTTTGCACGCCGTCTTCCGTGAGCAGGTTGACTTGTTCGACGATTTTCAGCGACGCCACATCGGGTTGGGATCGTTCCACGCTGACGATTTGCCCGACGAGCGGGGTGCCTTTCAAGTCGGTGACTTCGATTTTCTCGCCGCGAACTTGTTGCAGAAGTTGGCCGATCGTCGGGTTCTCCGTCAAGTCGATGGCGAACGCCTTCAACGTGATCTCCGCCGGCGCGTGGTTGTCGTAAGTAATCGCGCGAGCGGTGCCACCGTCCTTGTCCGTGGCGATTAGGCTTTTGATGAGGTCGTTCACGTCTTCTTCGGCCACTTTCAAATCGACACGGGCGGTGCCATCGACAATGCCTTCGCGGTGAAAGTACCCGACACCCGCGTTGAACAGGACCACCCGTGTCAGTGGTAATTTCGCGGGCTTCGGGGCGTCCGGCGGCACCGGGTTTTGCCCGAACACCGGCCACAGGAAGCACCCGGCCATCACGACCGTGATCCCGATGAGTAGTCGAGAAAGGGACATGCCGACTCCATGTCAAAAGGCAAAAGGGGAGAGGTTGATTCCGTTCTGTAAACGTTCCAATCGTGGCGGCGTTGGCGCGGTGTGGTATGATCGACCCGGTATCCCGATGGCAGGACTTTACCGATGCGATTGATTCCGCTGTTGAACGCGGCCCAGCACGAACACGGTTTTCTCAGCGAAGCGACGTTGCGCGAACTCGCGCGCGAAGCCAACGTGCCGTTGCATCGCTTGCAGCAAATCATCTCGTTCTACCCGCACTATCGGACCACGCCGCCACCACGGGTGGAACTGCTGGTCTGCCGCGATTTGGCGTGCCACTTGGCCGGGGCAATTGCGTGCAGTCAGGCGTTGAAAAGCTTGAGCGCCGCTGATGTCGAAGTTCACGAAGTGTCGTGCATCGGCCGCTGTGACCGGGCGCCAGTCGGGGTGCTCAACGGCACGCCGATTCCGTTGGGCGACCCTCAACGAGTCACCGGATGGGTGCAGAATCCGCAGACTGTGCCAGAGTTTGAGTTCACGCCACCGCAACGCTGGATGAACGATCCCTACGCGGAAGCCGCCGAGTATTACGCCGCCTTGCGTACCATGCAGAGCAAGCCCCCCGCCGAAGCCGCCGATTGGATCGTGGCGAACCTGAAGGAATCCGGGCTACGCGGCATGGGCGGGGCCGGGTTTCCGACGGGCATGAAGTGGGAACTAGTGCGGAAGGAAACGCGGTCGCCGAAGTATGTGATTTGCAACGCGGACGAAAGCGAACCCGGCACCTTCAAAGACGCGCTGATCTTGCGCGAACAACCGCACCTCGTCATTGAGGGGATGTTGCTCGCAGGGCTGACGATCGGGGCGACGACCGGGATCATTTTCCTACGCCACGAGTATGAAACCGAACGGCAGATTCTGCAAGCGGCAATCGACGAGGCTACCCGCAACGGCACACTCGACGGGTTCAACCTCAGCCTTTTCGTGTCGCCGGGCGGCTATATTCTCGGCGAAGAAACCGCCCTGCTCGAATGCCTGGAAGACAAGCGCGGCGAGCCACGAAACAAGCCGCCGTTCCCCGGCACGCACGGCCTGTTCGGGCTGCCGACGCTCATCAACAACGTCGAAACCTTCGCCAACATCTCTGGCATCGTGGCCAACGGGGCGAAGTGGTGGACGGGTCTCGGGACCGACGGTTGCCCCGGTCCGAAGTTCTTTGCCGTGTCCGGTGACGTGGAAAAACCGGGCGTCTATCAGGTGCCTCTCGGCACGCCCGTCGCGGAGTTGATCGCGTTGGCGGGTGGTGTGAAGGGTGGCAAAATGCTTCAAGCGTTCGCACCGGGTGGGGCGTCGTCGAACTTTTTACCAGCGGACAAAATGAACGTGCGGTTGTCCTTCAACGACCTCCCGAAAGCCGGTTCGATGCTGGGTTCGGGCGCGCTCGTTGTCATCGCGGAAGGCCGGGATTTATTGGATGTCGCCGCTAACGTGACCCGATTCTTCAAGAATGAATCGTGCGGCAAGTGCGTGCCCTGCCGCGTCGGGTCGCAAAAAGCCGTTGACCTTCTGGACGCCGTGGTCGCCGGAACGGCCCCACGAACGGCCCTCGAAATTCTGCCCGACCTCGGCGAAACCATGAGCCTCACGTCCATCTGCGGCCTCGGCCAAGTGGCCGTCGCCCCGGCGTTGTCGGTGTTGAAATTGCAAGACGGTCCCTGACGATACACACGATCGCAACCGAGATAACTGTGCAGAACGATTACGGAACTGGCTTCGTTCCTAGTCTCGCTTCTTGCCGCTCCGCTCGAATTGTTTCGCGTGGACCTTCATCAATTCCGCGATCTCTTTCGGCACGCCTGACTTGTCTCCCAACGCGGCGGGACAGACCTCCAGGAATGGCCGAACACTCTACAACCTATGCGCCGTCCTCGTCCCGTTCGATGCTCACTAAAAACTGCATGCTCAAACCCCTGACACAGCACCCGCTGAAATCACGTGGCGAACCGCACATCTAAACAGAACGACTCAGATCACCTGCCGGGACACCGGAGAGCTATGAATTCTAGAGGAACGAATCATGCCCTGCCGTCGGCTGCAGCGCCTGGTTCGGCGTCTGCCGCCCACGACGCGGGGAGCAGCCCGGACTCGCGGGCTTGCTGCAACTCCACGAACCCACGCGCCTCAAGGTCCGCCCACGCCGACTCCCAAGCGCCGGGCGAGAACTCGATGACAGTCTGGTAGCCTTCGGCGACGATGAAAACGCTGTCGTCTTCAAACCGCGTGTACTCCGCCTGCTCCACGCGGTCGCCACTGACGCGGACAAGGTCGTACCTCCTGTCCATCTTTGGCTTCCGCACGCTAAAGCCCTCCGCGGCCGAACGACACAGTTCAGCAGCCGGGGCCGCCGAGCGACAACGAACTCCGGAACCGCTATATGCGGCCCCGGTCTGCTTCAGCGCCTGGTTCGGCGTGCTTGTCGGCCGGGGGCTGGCCGCTGCCAGGGTCGCTTCCCCCGAACACCACCCACATGAGTCGCTCGCCGAGGTCCGAACCGAGCATGGCGTACAGGCCGAAGCCCACCCCGATGGCACCGATGCCGAACATCTCTCGCAGCGACATCTTGGATGTGTCACCGAGCGTTAAGAGTGCGGCGAACGCCACGGCGAGCAGGCCGGCCAACATCCGGAACACGACTCCATGCATCAGCGCTCTCCTGCCGCCGAACTAGTTAGTAGACAGAACCGATTCTGTCTACTTCGACTGGTTGTTCTGTCATATCTTGCCAGACCAGTCGGGTTACCGGAACGGTGTTCCAGTTGCCGTTGTGTGATTGTGGCCGTTCACTGAAATGTAGTCAACTCAAATGCCCGAAAAGTATTCGTCTCGGGTTTACACCCGCGCCGTCTCCACTTGCCGCCGGCGAACCGCCACAGGAAGAAGGCGCCGCGGACGTAGATGTCGATGAACATGGCGAGCCAGGCGCCGAGGAGGCCGTGGTCGAACACGACGGTGAGCACGTAGGCGAGCGGGAGGCGGACGCCGGTTTGAGGACGTGACGCAAAAATCGCAGTTGGTCAACCCGCACTGGGGGACGAGTTGTGCGTGGGGTGATCTCGATGGAGACGGTCTGCTTGATATTTACATCTGCAACTACGCCGATATCGACATTGCCAAGTACGTGCCGTGCGAAAATCCGAACGTCAAGAAGCGCGACATTTGTCCGCCCAACGTCTTCCCGACCGTCGCCCACAAGATGTTTCGCAACAACGGTGACGGCACCTTTACGGACATGAGTGAAGCCGTGGGGCTGACGAAAGCGTCCGGGGGGTACGGGTTCGCAGTTGGAATTGTGGACCTGGACGGAGATGGCAAACAGGATCTGTACATTGCGAACGACATGAAGCCCGCCTACTTGTTCCACAACAAAGGCGGGTGGAAGTTCGTGGAACGCGGACTCATGAGCGGTTCGGCGCTGATGGCGGGTGGGCGATTTATGGCCGGGATGGGCGTTGCGATCGGCGACATTGACGGGTCAGGTCGCCCGTCGGTGATCGTGAGCAACTACCAAGACGAGCCGACGATGGTGTTCCTGAATAAGGGCGACATGGTCTTTCGGGAATGGAGTCACCCGTCCGGCCTCGGCCCGGCCACCATGAAAACACTCGGGTTCGGCGTCGAGCTTTTCGACGCCGACCTGGACGGCGCGTTGGATTTCGCCATCGCCAACGGCCACGTGATTCGCAACGCACCCGAATACGCCAAGGCACCGTACCTGCAGTCGTTGCAAATTTTCCTCGGCAACGGCAAAGCCAATTTTCGAGAAGTGTCCGCGTCGGCTGGCTCCTACTTCCAAGAAAAAGGCTTCGCCCGTGGCTTAGCCGTCGGGGTTTACAACAACGACGGCCGCCCCGATCTGGTGTTCAGCCACTTGGGCGTGCCTGTCAA
>JANLRE010000549.1:0-4514 GCA_031368205.1 Fimbriiglobus sp.
CGGTTTGGTTCGCATAACCGTCCAGAAAGCTCCCCGGGTAGGATTCGAACCTACGACCAGTCGATTAACAGTCGACTGCTCTACCACTGAGCTACCGGGGAATAGCGGTTCACTCACATTGTTCGGGATTTATAGGGGACAACTGGTCCCCCTACAAGAGGAGTCATTCAATACAACGTATCTCGAATACACTCTCGGAGTCAAACCATGCGATTAGCGACCATTTTAACGCCTCACGGACCACGGGCGGCTGTGCAGGTTGGTGACAACTTCGTGGACCTTCACGCGACCGATCCGGGGCTTCCGACCTCGGTGAAGCTGCTGATTGCGGCGAGTGCGACCGTGAAGAAGGCGGCGGCGGAAGCGGCGGCTTCGAGTTCCGCTGTGAAGTACGCGGCGAACGCGGTCAAGATTTTACCGCCCGTCACGGACCCCGGTAAGATTCTCTGCATTGGGTTGAACTACCGCGATCACGCCATTGAAGGTGGTAAGGCGATTCCCACGGAACCCGTCGTGTTCGGGAAGTTTGCGAACACGTTGATCGGGCAGGGGGATGCGATCAAGATTCCGAAGGTGTCGCACAAGGTTGACTACGAAGCGGAACTCGTGATCGTGATTGGCAAGAAAGGCAAGCATATCCCGAACGATGCGTCGGCGTTCGATTACGTCGCGGGGTACACGTGTGGCCATGACGTTTCGGGGCGGGACTGGCAATTCCGCGGTGAAGAAAAGCAGTGGATCATCGGCAAGACATTCGACACGTTCGCCCCGATCGGCCCGGTGCTGGTGACCGCCGATGAAATTCCCGACCCGCACAAGTTGCAAATCCAACTCCGGTTGAACGGGCAAACGATGCAGAACTCGAGCACGAAAGAGTTTATCTTCGGCGTACCGCACTTGCTGTGGTTCCTATCTCAAGTCGTCACGTTGGAGCCGGGTGACTTGATCTTCACCGGCACACCGCCCGGCGTGGGTATCGCACGGAATCCACAAGTGTTGCTCAAAGCTGGGGATGTTGTTGAAGTGGAGATTGAGAAAATTGGGGTGTTGAAGAACCCGTGTGTGGCCGAGTAATTCAGCTCGGTACGCGAAGCAGTGGTCGCTGCTTCGCGTGTGTTGTCCATAATCCGCAGCGCGATTACTTCTTCCAGTACCCCGGTAACCCCGGCTTCGTGTCGTGGAGGATCTCGCGGATGGCTTGGCGATCCTGTTTCGAGAGGTGGGCGAACTCTTTCGTCTGGTCCTTGCCGGTCAGAACTTCCCAAAGCCGGAGGTAAATTCGATCCTTCGCTTCGGTGGGCAGGCCGTCGAAGAGTTTTGAATAGATGACGTAGCTCAGCGGGTAGCGGAACATCCGCGTTTTCAGGTCGAACTCGCGCACGGACCGCTTCTGCGAATCAATCGGCCCGCGCGCGGCGAACTCCTTCGTGAACTCGGAGGTGCCGCCCACAGGTTCGGTCAACTTGATTTCCTCGCCGAATAGCAACCACTGTACGACGGGTTCACACGCCCAGTGAATGCGGCGAGTGATGCTCTCGTTTCTATGGTCAACCGGGTCGCCGAACGCCTTGTTTAATTCGACTTGTTCGTGCAGTGCCAATCGGGTTTGGAAGTTCGCGCGGATGATCCGATTGTGAGCTTCGCCTTGGTGTTCCAGGACCATCAGCGCGACGAGGTCACTGTGGTTGCTGAGGTAATTCGCGGCGGTAAAGTAGGGCTTGAGGTCGGTGACGTTCGTGCCGACTGCGTCTTGTGCCTGTCCCGGCCAACCGCCGACAATTTGGTTGCCCATGTGGGCTTGCTTACCGCTCGTCCCGGTCACGTACCAACCACCCCAACGGTCCTCGAACGGCGTCGAGTGGTTGACTCGCTTCGTGCCCATCGACAACACCATTTCGCCGGTGCGATCGGCAGAAACCGAGCGGAAGAGGTGGCCGGGGAACCCCTGGTTGCCCGACGAACCGTGGCAGATGAGGCAGCTCTCCGTTTGGCGGGTGAACGCAACTCGGCTCTGGGGATTTTGGTCGAGCGTGTAAAACACGGTTCCGAGATTGGGGTCCGCTGCCACGATTTCGAGTACGTCCCCGTGCCGACAAAAGCCGACACTCACCTCGTCGTTGAAGTAGACCGCTCGGGGCGTCTTCGGGCCGATGCGACTGCGTTGCAAGCTGGTCTTGGAAAACACAAGCACTTGCGATGAAACCGGGACATCCAGGGCCGCCAACAGCGACCGCAAGTAACCATGCTCGTCGTCCGCCTTCAACGTGTCCTGTTTCGCTTTCAACCGCCGCTCCAGCTTCGTAACGAGATTGTTCGCGTCGGCAGTGGAATACCGAATTGGCGGCGCGTCCAGGTCGCTAGCAAAAGCAGGCAGGCTCATCGCCAGCAGTACAGTGACTGCTGCAAATCGGGATTTCATGGTTCTCTCAGGTCGATGCGGGCGAACCGTGGCGGGTTGGGTGGTGACAAGATTGCAAGCACGGATGGCAGGTAACAACATTTTATACACGTAGCAATGCTGGGGCAACGCCCACGACACCCATTTCAAGTTGCCCTTCCGCCCGGTTTGGGGGTTTGTTACAAGGTTGTGCTGATAATCTTGCCTCCACTCGGGATGGACCCCGTGTATAAACTGTTGCTCTGTATGAAGTACCTCCGAACGCGCTACTTGGCGTTCGTGTGCATCGTTTCCGTCATGCTCGGTGTGGCCACGCTGATCGTGGTGAACAGCGTGATGAGCGGGTTCAGCAACAAGCTGAAGGACCGCCTCCACGGCATCCTGAGCGAAGTGATGATCGAGACGGAACGGTCCGAAGGCTTTGACGAATCGCCCGAAGAGATGATGGCCCGAATCAAAGCGTCCTCGGTGGGGCAACACATCGAGTCGATGTCGCCCACGGTCGAAGTCTTCGCGTTGTTACAGTTCCAGGTGCGTGACAAGAGCGGTCGAAAAGTCCCGATCACGAAACACGTCCGCATGGTGGGTGTTGATGCGGAAAAACACGCCAAAGTGGGGCGGTTCGCGGAGTACTTGGTTCGGCAAAAAAACAGCCCCTCGCCCGACTTCACACTGACCAAAGAAGCCCTCGAACGGTTTGAACACAACCAATGGGTCGGCGCGTGGGATCCGTTCGTTCAAAATCCGAAGCAGTTGGAATTACCGATCATCCCGCAAGCGCCGATCGCTACGAACGACACAGTGAACCCGTTTCGAGAGACGGGTATTATCCTGCCGGAACAACCGATTTTCCCCGCACCGAAGCCCGTCATTCCTCAAGACGAACCGCCACGACTGCCGGGCGTGATTCTCGGGTACGCCATCGCGCACCACCGCTGGACTGACCCGGTGACGAATGTCTCCGAAGAATACCAATTGCTGCGACCCGGCGACGACGTGTTCCTGATGACTTATAACGCTTCCGGCATCCGCCCGGCTTACAGCACGTTCGCCGTGTGTGATTACTTCAAATGCGAGATGAGCGAGTACGACAACAGTTTCGTTTACGTAGCACTCGACGAACTGCAACGGCTGCGTGGCATGAACAACCGAGTCAACTCGATCCAGATGAAACTGACGCCCGAAGTGGCCAGCGACACCCAGTACATCCACGGGACGATCATTCCGGAACTGCAAAAGCTCTTCGGGCCGACCGAAGGTCGCGTGGTTTCTTGGCAGCAACACCAAGGGCCGTTGTTGGAAGCCATCGACGTGGAACGGGGCATTTTGAACTTGTTGCTGTTCATGATCGTCGGCGTGTCGGGGTTCAGCGTGCTGGCGATCTTTTCCATGATCGTGGCGGAGAAGTACCGCGACATCGGCATCATGAAATCACTGGGTGCCTCGGACCAAGGCGTCATGGCAATCTTCCTGAGCTATGGTCTCATGCTCGGGATAGTGGGCTGTGGCCTCGGAACCATTCTGGGCTTGGCGATTACGGTGTACATTAACGAAATCGAAGGGTTCCTCACGATGCTGACGAACCAGCAAATCTTCGACCGCAAGATTTACTACTTCGACAAAATCCCAACCAACATCGAAGCCATGACAGTCGCGCTAGTGAACTTCGGCGCGATCCTAATTTCGGTGGCGTTCAGCGTGCTACCCGCCCTTCGTGCGGCCCGGTTGCACCCCGTTCGCGCGCTGCGGTTCGAGTGATCGGCGATCGTGGGTAGCTACTTTGGGATTGTGTGTGGAAGTTTCGACCCCACCCCAACCCTCCCCTCATGGGGGGAGGGTTTAATTGCCTGCTCTCGGCGAGCTACTCCTTCTTGTCTCCCCCCGCTTGGGGGGGGATTAAGGGGGGTTAGAAACTTCCTGACGTGGCTACAACCCGGTGCCCTTTTCGGGCACCAAGCAAGAACTAGCGATGAGTCTAAACAATCAACTGATGGACCGCTGACCCGGAGTTCGTGATGCTGGTTGCTGACAATCTCGTGAAAAACTATCGCCGTCGCGCAGATACGGTGAAAGTCCTACAAGGGCTAAACCTCACGGTGGCGGAGGGGGAATTCCT
>JANLRE010000556.1:0-3537 GCA_031368205.1 Fimbriiglobus sp.
CCGGCTGGGTCTCTCAGGCGGTTGAAGATCTGATCTTCGACATCCTCGCCAAAGACCCGGACGACCGCCCACAATCGGCCCGCGAACTGGCCGAACGCTTCGATACCATCGTCTACGATGAACAGCAACAGGCCGAAGCCCGCCACGCGCCGCAGGAATTAGCCGAACCCCGGAGTGGCCGGTTGCAACGCCACCACGAATTGGTTCCGTTGGAACTCGAATCGTCGTCGATGCTGACGGCAGCCGCTCCCCTGTTGAACGGCACCGCCGCCCGGCATCACCCTCATGCCCGTGACCAAGCCGCGTTTCCGTTTCACATGGAAGCCTGGATGCCCGAGAGCATTGCTATTCGCAAATTACGGGGTTTTGTCCACGATTGTGGCGGCGAAGTGCTGGAAAGTGTCCCCGGTCTGATCCGCGTTCAACTCGGCAAAAACCGCACGCCGACCTCGTCCCTGTCGTGGCTCGGGTTCGGTAAAAAGTCGTCCGGCCCCATCGACGTGGAACTCCACCTCTTCCGCACCGACGCCAAGCAAGACAACAAGCTCACCATCCACGTCCTCTTCCGTCCCACCCACGCCCCACTACTGGGCGACGAACTCTGGCGCACCCGCTGTACCCAAATCTTCTGCGAACTCCGCGCCTACCTCATGGGCGGCGGCGCGTGAGTTTAAGGTGCTTGGGAAGTCCCAATCGTGCGACTTCTTTAGTAGTTACGCATTGATCCGGTCAGTCGAAAGCACGACTCCGTGACCGTTCGGATCACAAGGGTACGAACCGGAATGCGAGATCCGTTCGATGGACCAGTTCGTAGCAATTGTACTTTTCGTGTGCTCATGACCCCTGTGATCTTGTATCACGGTTTCATTGATAAAACTGTGTTCGCTGGCGTCAACTGTGCAACATCTATTGTTATAGTAATAATAATCAACCGATTCGATCTGTGATATTCAAATTGTTTATTACCGCCCCTTCTCCGGCATCGGTTGCAGGATGAGCCAGACTTTGGATAGTAGCGGCGGGACTTTGCTGGTGATGACTTCAAAGTTGAGGTCGGAGTTTTCGCGGCTGACGGGGACGGGGAGGTCGAGCATCGAATCGACGAAGTTGGAGATGGCGATCACTTCGCCGTTGTTGGCGGTGTAGAAGGCGGGGCGGTCGGGGTTCTCGGGGTCTTTGACGAAGCGGCTGCCGGCGAAGACCCAATCGTGGGCCATTGGCTTTTTGGTGTTCATGTCCCGAATCCACTCTTGGGCGGCGTGGGTGTGCAGTTCCCCGGCGCGGCGGTAGTGAACGCTGACGGCGATCTTGGTGCCGGTTGCGGGCTTGTACTCTACTTTGTCGGTGATGGGGTTAATGAATTGCACCGGCGAACCGGGCGTGGCACCGACGGCGATCAGGGCGCTGTGCAGGAAGCGGGCGTCAATCGCGGTGCGGAGAATCGCTTCGTGTTCCTTGGTATTCGTGCGGCAAACGAACACTTCCAGCACGCCTTGTCGAAGGCACACTTCAGTCTGTACCAACACCCGAACCGGCTTGGTTTTCTTCGGGTCGGTCGGATCGGGTTTCACTTCGAGCAGCAGTGTGCCATCGGGGTTGAGCGGTTTGTGGGTGTGGCTCGGGTCGGCCTTCGGCGCGGGCGGCAACGGCTCGGAGTCTTTGCCGATGCGACTGAATTCACTCTCAGGAATCGTGACGGCTTCACGCGGCGAGGGTGCGACTTCCGGGGCGGTGCTGGCCGTTGCCTTGGGTGCTGGTGGTGGGCTTACGGGTTGGGTGCATCCCACGGTAAACAAGCTCAATAACGCTACGATGGCAACGATCTTCATGAACTACCCTTCATCCCAGTTGCGTTTCAGCCACCTCGATGGCCCGCATCAGGCTCATCGCTTTGTTGACGGTTTCCTGATACTCGGCTTCCGGATCGCTATCGGCGACGAGACCGGCGCCGGCTTGTACATCGGCAATGTTACCACGCAGAACCATCGTCCGCAGCGCGATACACGTGTCGGTATTGCCGCTGAAATCGACGTACCCGACGGCGCCGCCATACGGCCCGCGGCGGTGCGGTTCGAGTTCGTCGATGATCTCCATCGCCCGGACTTTGGGCGCCCCGCTGAGCGTCCCGGCGGGCAACGCGGACCGCATGGCGTCGAACGGCGTTTTGCCTTCGGCCAACGTGCCGACGACGGTGCTGGACAGGTGCATGACGTGGCTGTACCGCTCGACCGTGAGCAAATCGGTGATCCGCACGCTGCCGAGTTCGCACACCCGGCCCACGTCGTTGCGGGCCAAGTCCACGAGCATGATGTGTTCGGCGCGTTCCTTCGGGTCGTTCAACAATTCTTCCGCCAGCTGTCGGTCTTCATCGTGATTTGCCCCACGACGCCGGGTTCCGGCGAGCGGCCGCACGACCATTTCGCGGTTCTCGACACGGCACATGATTTCGGGCGATGCCCCGATGAGCGTGACCGGGCCGCTCTCCAAAAAGAACATGAACGGACTCGGGTTAATCACCCGCAACGCCCGGTACACGTCGAACGGCTTGGCCGTGGTCGTGGTGCGAAACCGCTGACTGAGGACGATCTGAAACGCATCCCCGGCGTGGATGTACTCCTTCGCCTTCCGCACCGCGTCCTTGTAGCCGTCCGGCGTGAAGTTGCTCGCATAACGTGGGGTAGTGGGTAGTGGGTAGTGGGTAGTGGGTAGTGAAGAAGTTGGGTCGATGTCAACCGGCGGCAGTTGGGAAATTGGCTTAGCCAACTGCGTCACGAGTTCATCGACGCGGCTGCACGTCTGGTCGTATCGTCTCTTCAATTCTTCGCTGTCCACTGTCCACTCACCACTCACCACTCTCGATTGAACTACAACAAACACGGTTTTGAAGATGTGGTCGAAGATGACCATGCGATCGTAAAACGCGAAGCTCAGATCGGGAAGTTGGCGGTCATCGGTTGGCGCGTTGGGTAAGTTCTCGATGTAGCGAATGGTGTCATAGCCCGCGTAGCCAACGGCGCCGCCGCAGAATCGTGGCAAGCCGGGGATGTGTGGGGCGCTGTAGGCGGCGATTTGGTCTTCAAAGTATTTCAGCGGATCGGCGTGCGTCGATTCGACCCACTCGCCGGTGCCGGTTTTGGTGCGCACGCGATTGCCGTAGGCTTCAAACCACTGAAACGGCGCCGCGCCGAGAAAGCTGTATCGCCCGACCCTCTCCGTGCCGACGACGCTTTCAAACAAGAACGCGCCGCTGGCATCGCGGATTTTCCCATACGCCGAAACCGGCGTGAGGTCGTCCGCCACCAGTTGCCGGTACACCGGCACGACGTTGTGGGAGCGGGCCAATTCCGCGAACGTTTCAAACGACGGACGGTAACGCATGATGAATCAACAATCCCACAGGAACACTGGAGAGAATTGGTTTAGCTGATTGGCGACGAAATGGGAAGCGGCGCGGGAAGTGTCAACGGGTTGTCAGTGGAGAAACGACCAACGCCAAGCGATCTCGCTTGGCGTTGGTGAAGTTGCGAAACAGGCTTC
>JANLRE010000579.1:0-10373 GCA_031368205.1 Fimbriiglobus sp.
TACTCATGCCGCTGCTCCAAGTACGCATGGGACCATTGCGTTCACGTCGGACGATGTGACGAACAATGTCCCGGAGCGGTATCGGTTGGCGCCGCACTCGTTCGAGTTTGAACGGCAGTTGAAGTACGACCTCAAGGGCAGCGAAGTCGAGGTTTTCTCGATCCGCTTTCCGTCGCCGATCGAGACGAAATTTGCGGTCAACAACACGGTCCACTGCGAATACTTCAAACCCAAGAAGGCCGGGAAATTCCCGGCTGTGGTCGTACTCGACATTCTCGACGGCGCCGGCGTTGTTTCCCGTGGCGAAGCCATGTGGCTGGCAGTGCATGACATTCCCGCACTTTGCATCACGATGCCGTTCTATGGCCCACGACGGCCACCCGAGAGCCAGAACGGCAAGCAACGGCTGCTCTCCACAGACACGACGCGAAGCATCGACAACGTTCGCCAAGTTGTGCTCGATTCGCGTCGGGCTGTTGCGTGGCTGGCCGCGCAACCGGAAGTGGACGCGGACAAAATCGGCGTCGTTGGCACAAGTCTGGGCAGCTTCATGGGCGGACTTCTGGCTGCAGCCGAACCGCGCGTTTCCGTGGCGTGTTTGTTGTTGGGCGGCGGGGGGTTGGTCGATTCGTTCGCGGACCATCCGCAAGCCGGGTTAGTGTTTCGGGCCATGCAACTCGTCGGCATTTCCCGCGACGGGTTGAAGAAGCTGATCGCGCCCGTCGATCCCCTCACGTTTGCGGATCAATTGAAACTGAAGCGATTACTGTTCATCGCCGCTAGCCGGGATGACGTGGTCCCACCGATTGCCATGAAGCGACTGTGGGAAGCAACCGGACACCCGAAGATCGTCTGGCTCGATTCCACGCACGTCGGGGCAGCGTTCTACGCCTTCACGGCGATGAACGCGGTGATCGAACACCTGAAGCGGTAGGTTTCTCCAGAATTTTCCAAATAGTTACCTTCGGCTGGTGAATCCCCATCTTAACGGAGTTAACTGGCGAATGTTAACCGATGGAAACACGTTTCACGCGGATTCTGAATTGATGTCAGAGATCAGATCTTAGGACCGTGTTCCATAACACTAGCAGTTCAAACGAGTTGGGGCACTTAGTACACTTTTCGGCAAAGTGCAACCCGATTGGCATCCGGTTTGTTGTGTAATCTGTGGAACGGACAGAAGATTTGGTGTCGGACGGGAAATTGTAGCAGTCACAGTTGCGGATAATCGGCACAACTGGTATGATAGCAGTCGCCCAGATTTCTCAGTGGGTTAATCTAACTCGCATGAACACTGTCCCTGGCAAACAGTCTTGTTTCTCTTTCGAGAGGGAGTTTGGTAATGTTGAAACGAGTTTTGTTGAAGTCGGTGGTAGCGGTTGCGGCCGTACTCTTCACCGGCACGATGGCGAAAGCGGATTTCGTCATCGACACATTTACCACTCCAAACCCAGCGGTCCAATACTCATTGGGTGCAGCGGTTGGCTCAACGTATAGCCAATCCAACAGCTTGCCGGGTGGCATCACTCGTCAACTAGTCGTGACCCAAACCGCGAACATTAACGGTTTCGCTGGTGCCTCGTCTGGCTTCATCGGGACTGTCGCTTCAGGTGGTCGATTCGCCCTGAGTACTAACGCCGGCGCGACGGCTTGGGCGAGCTTGCTGTACACTTACGCGACAGCACAGAACTTGTCTGTGGGTGGCACGGCAGTCCTCTTTACAATTGCGTCCGCAGACTTGAACACTCCGTTCTCCGTCAAAATCAGTGACGGCTCCGTAACCAAGACACAAGTCGGTGTGGTGACTTCGTCGAACATTGGCACACTCGCACTACCACTGAGTGGTTTTGCGGGTGACGGGTTCGATGCTTCGCACATTGTCTCGGTTGAACTGCAACTGAACCGCAATGCCATTACCGGAGCTTCGACACCCGAAGCCGACGTGACGTTGTCCGACGTTCGCGTTACGACGCCAGCCGCCGTGCCTGCACCACCAGCAGTAATCCTGTTGCTCGCCGCAGCTCCGGTCATGGGCTTGGTTCGCTTCGCTCGTCGCAAAGTGATTGCGTAAGGAAACGATCGGTCTTTTCAAGCGCCGCCCAGGCTTGAGGAAAACCGACCGTGGCCGTGTTGTTGATCGCAATGGCTACCGTAATCCCGCACGAATCGCTGTAACCAGCGGTCTCTGCGGGATTTTTCGTGTCCACTTCTTCGCACCTCTACAACCCTGTCAACCCGCCGTCTTTTCGGGATCGTGCAACTAACCCTATCTTCCGCCAACTTCGGAACGATTCCGCTCCCACGTTGCTTGCCCCATTTACCTCAGGGGCCATACTGACCGTGACGGTTGAGGAACAGCCATCTCTGCTGCGGATGCGGCAGATTACGGCGCGGGTGTGAACCGCTGCCCACGAAAATCGGGAAGGATCCCACTGCTATCCGAATGATTCGGACGGTGATTCTGTTCCCCCGTGGCCGTAACGATCAGGAGGTTCCCCGTCATGATGCGCCGCTCTGTATTTGCCTGTTTGGTTTTCGCTACCCTCTCACAACTTTCTTCCGGCTGCTGGTGCTACCGCCCCGTTCTCTGGCGGTTCGGTTGCCACAACCAACACTCGCCGGTCAACGCCAGTGGTCCCGGCCCGATCTTATCCGGTGCCGCCCCTAGCCCCATTTTTGGCGGCGGCCCGATCCTAGGTGGCGGCCCGATCCTAGGTGGTGGGCCCATGCTTGGCGGTGACATCGTCCAAGGCGCACCCGGTTGTGCAAACTGTGGATCGGCACCGATTTTCAACGGCGGGTCCGCGATGCCGGTCACTGGGCCAAACCTGTACGACGGGTCCGGACCTGGGATGCAACATGGCGCAGGATTCGGCGGACTGCCCCCCGGCAAACCCGGATTCATGACCGGCCCCTACACCCCGCCCGGTGGCTACCCGCAAACATCAGTCGGCCTGCCGCCGAGCCACACTGGAAACCCAGTGTATCAAACCGCACCGGCAGCACTAGGCGCACCCTCGGTGTCGAAGGAACTTCCACTTCCCACCGCGATGCCGTTAAAATAGTAGACGGGTGCTTGGCGGATCGACGAACCTGCATGCGTTACGGATTTGTTGGCGACCTGCAACTCCTCCGGAGTCGCAGAAAATGTTCCGCACAGTTTCCTGGGGTGCGCGAGACGCGGCCCCAGGCTAATGGCTGCAATCCCTTCGGGATAAAAGCCAGTCGAGGCGTCCTGAAGGGATGCCAGCGATTAGCCTGGGGTTGAGCTCAGCGACACCCCAGGTGTTCCGCCGAAACGGCCCGCACCTACTCACCCGGCCCATCTCGTTCCACTCAGCACGCGATCATCTTGAAGTGCGGCAAGTTCACTGGCACTGACTAACGTGAAGCGGGAAGTAAAATCTTGGATGTTGGCGTGACTGAGCAATTCGAGTTCGCGTTGGCGGCGGTGAAGTTGGCCGTCGGCGAAGCTGCCGTCGCGGCCCGCAATGGTGGCGTCGAGGTAGCCGGGGTGGCAGGTGAGTTCAATGAATTGACCCGGCGCGTTTTGAAGCCAGCGGTGGAAGAAGTTCGGATCGTGAACAAATGGCGGATCGGTAATCCCAAGTAACCATTCATTTCCCGGCATTTTGAACGCTTGTTGGCGACCAGCGGATCGGCGGCCGAATTGCGTGAGAACTAATCGTTTGATCCGGGCACCCGGAATTCGGGCCAGCGTGCCGACGGATTCG
Organism: Fimbriiglobus sp.; assembly: GCA_031368205.1. Taxonomy (GTDB): domain Bacteria; phylum Planctomycetota; class Planctomycetia; order Gemmatales; family Gemmataceae; genus Fimbriiglobus. Next base: position 3,735 of record JANLRE010000579.1, read on the forward strand.
ACCACGCGGCGGACGTAGGGCCGTGGCGTCACATCGGCCAGCACAGCAGCCAGCGCATCGCCGATCGGTCGGAAGATGTGAACGTGGTGGTGAGCGTTGACGTTTGCAGGGGTAAACCCGACGAGTTCGATGAACCGATCGTACTGCGCCTGAAACTCTGCCTCGACTTCCTGCTGTTTGATTCGCCCCAAGAGTAGCCGCTTCAACAACGTGCCGAGCTTCAAGAAGTGGCCCTGTTCATCGACCAAGGACGGGATTTTGTGCGGCGCAAGAATCGGCGAATCCAATGTCAGACACGGGTGCCAACCGAGTTCGATCGGCCCGCCCGCGCGTCGCCACATCCCGACACATTCCGCAGCATACGGCGAATTGACTAGCAACACGGTGGAAGTCAGGACGCCCTTCGCCGCGAGGTCCAGAATCCCGCGCGAAGTCTCCGGACCGATGCCGAAATCATCGGCGGTGACGAGCAAGTATCGAGGTTCGTCCACGCCGTTATACCAGGGAGAGTGGGGATCGAGTGACTACGCCGCCTTCGATTGCGCGGCTTCGTTCAGCTTCGCACTTGCGTAACCAATCGCAGGGTGACCCGTTGTCGGCCACGCGCGGCGAATCTGCCAAAGCTCACGCAGCATCCGGTACGTGGTGGCCATGCCCGTCGTACTTGCGGCGTCTTCATACCGCACACACACCGGCACTTCCGCGACCACAATATTGTATCGGGCACAGGCCGTTAAAAGTTCACAATCAAACCCGAAACCGTTGCAAAGCAGTTGCGGCAACACTTTTTCGGCCACGTTCGCCGTCATGCCCTTCAAGCCGGCTTGGGTGTCGTGTTGCGTCAATGGAAGCAGGATGCGGGCGAGCTTGCCGAAGATTTTGCTCTGCAACCGACGCTTGTAGGCATAGCCCAGAAAATGTGGCGGAAGTTGAATGGTACTTTCCGGGTGTTCTCGGCTGGCGATGGCCACATCCGCACCATTGCGCAGTTCGTCCGCAACTCGGGCAATGTCGTCGAATCGGTACGCCAAATCCACATCCGTAAAGACACGCCATTCCCCACGAGCTGCCAGAAGACCCATCCGAACGGCGTAGCCTTTACCACGATTGGGCGAATAGCTGACGATCCGAAACCGCGAATCGTTGGTTTCACGGGCCAATTGTTCAAGCCGTTGCGGTGTGCCGTCCGTGCAGCCATCGAGAACAAAGATCACTTCCCACGGGTCCGGTCGTGCCCGCAAAAAATCGCGCACGGCATCCCAGGTGCGTTCTGCGACAGCACCGGGGTTAAACGCAGGAAGTATGAGACTCGTCACGGGTGGCATATCCTTGCCATATTATATAGACCGCCCACCTTCGCGGCCTTCCCTGGCCACGCGGCAATTGGTTGCACGGGGAGTGAAAGGGTACCCAGACTAGGAAAACTTGTCAAACCGACTTGCAGGACGTTCAGGTAGGTGTCCACGAGAACACACTGTCACCGTTGCCACGAGCGAATTGGTATCGACCGATCTCACTCGATAGGTTTGCGGCGCGGGGCAAACGCCACGATGAATGCGGCAACGGTCACGCACACGCCCAGGGTGAGGCTGCTTTTGTTGTCCATCGAAAGAATCCCTTGCCGCCGAACGACCCAGCTCTGCAGCCGACGGGGCTAAGCGGGCTGTGAATCCCAGAAAGACTACATGCGGCCCCGGTCTGCTACCGCGCCTGGTTCGGCGTCCGCTACCTATGGCCGGGGGTGTTGTCTGCACCCCTCCTACCGCCCAACCCGCAGAGCGCTCCCCGCTACGACCACCCGCAGTACCGCCGCTGACGGGGGGCGTCCGCAGGCCGCCGCTTGGCTTGGCGGCGAAGCCACCGTGCCATGTACTGCTTCAGCCACCGCTTGCCGCCGCTCGACTTAGGGTGGGCGGGTTGTACGCAGCAGCCGTACTGCTCACGCGAGGCCGCCATGATCCTGCCCCCTCCGCCGCCGAACAACCCAGCTCAGCAGCCGGCGGGGCTGAGAGAGCTACACATCTGGGAAAGCCGTCATGCCCCGCCGGCTGCTGCCGTGCCTGGTTCGGCGTCTGGGCTGCTGTCCCGCCACCGCTGCCCGATGTGCCCGGTGACATCGGTGAACCCGTGGGTGAGGCCCATCGGCTCAGCGAGCGATGGGATGTCCAGCACGTACCCGGCTGCGGCCGCGGTCTGCCGCAACTGCTCCAGCCGCTGCCGAGCGAACGCCCCCACGTCGATGCTGACCTCGCCGAGTAGGTCGTTGAGGTAGCGAAACATCGCCTCCCGGTCATCCGGGCCGTCGGCCCACCGCAGGGTGAGCGGGCTATGAACAGCGACGTTGATCTGGTAGCTCCTCACGACACGCCCCAATCCGGGCTTCGTCCCCGCCGCCGAACTTGTTATTAGTCAGAACCGACTCTGCGTAACTCATTCCGCGTTTCTGTCTGCTGAGCCAATCCGATGCTGTCAGCGAGTCTCTCTTCATTTGTTAGTTCATGATCTTCGCCACGTTGGGATTTTGAGTCAACCGAATTGTGGCAAAAAACTCTGGTGACCGGCGGTCTGGCAAATTTGTCTGGCAGCGTTACGGGTTGCGGGGAAGTGCGCAGTCCGCCATCAGCAATCGGTTACTGTTCACGGCGTGGCCTTGCTCCCGATGGCCAGTCCGATTGCTCCCACGGCGAGGATGGCTGTGCCCCAGGTTAGCCAAAGGCTGGGCCGGTGGCGGGCGTCCCAGGCAGCGATGACAATGGCGACCCCGGCGGCGTAAAACGTGAGCGTCCGCAGCGCGTCGGATAGGCCACTCAGGGCCGCGACTGCCCTTCGGTGCCGCTCGGCGAGTTCGGCCTCATCACGCTGCAACCGAAGCGCGATGCCCCGCTTCTGCTCGTCCCGCTGAACCCCCGATTGGTACGCGATTAACCCGAACGCGAATGCGAGGATAGCCAGCGTCAAACCTGCCAGTCCGATTCCATTGCGTCGCAACCAGTGCATGATGCCAACGCCCTTCCGCTGCTGTGGCCGAACGAATTGAGTGACACCCTGTCGCTCAAATATCTGGGCCACTAAAAAATCGGATTCACCGCAGAGTCGCAGAGAGCGCTGAGCAAACCAGAATAAATTCTAATGAATTTCTCTGCGTCCTCTGCGCCTCTGCGGTGAACAGTCTTATCTTTGACACCCAGAGATTCGAGCTGCACCCCCCACTTTTCCCTCGTAGTTCCGGGTTGACACATTTCCCGATCTTGTGCGACGATCTCATTTCGTGGCATGACGCCGCGACTTTTGCACTCTTGGTTTCACCAGGGATGGTATCGGCATGTCGGAAGTGTACGAAACTCTGCTGGCTCGCATTCAAAACCGCACGGCCCGCGTCGGGATCATTGGTTTGGGGTACGTCGGGTTGCCGCTGGCCCGTGCCTTCACGACGGCGGGGTTTCAGGTTCTGGGCTTCGATGTCGATACGGCGAAAATCGACAAGCTGATGGCGGGGCACTCGTACATCAAGCAAATCGCGGACGACGTGATTGCCACGATGCGTGACAATCGCTTTGAAGCCACCGATCGGTTCGAGCGGCTGGGCGAAGTCGATGCCATCCTGATCTGTGTGCCGACGCCGCTGACGGATTCGCGCGAACCCGACCTGTCTTACGTCATCAACTCCACGTATGCCATTGCGGGGCAACTGCGGGCCGGGCACCTGATCGTGCTCGAAAGCACGACGTACCCCACCACGACGCGGCACGATGTGCTTCCGGTGTTGGAAAAAACCGGGTTGAAGGCGAGCGGCGATTTCTTCCTGGCGTTCAGCCCGGAACGCGAAGACCCCGGCAACGCGAACCACTCCGTTCACAACATTCCCAAGGTCGTCGGCGGCCTGTGCGAACGGAGTTCCGAATTGGCCTGCTCGCTGTACTCCGCGATCGTGCCGGAAGTGATCCCGGTGTCGTCGCCGGAAGTGGCGGAGGCGTGCAAGATTCTGGAGAACACGTACCGCGCCGTGAACATCGCACTGGTGAACGAGTTGAAGGTGCTGTACGACCGCATGGGCATCGACGTGTGGGAAGTGATCGACGCCGCGAAGACGAAGCCGTTCGGGTTCCAAGCGTTCTACCCCGGCCCCGGCCTCGGCGGGCACTGCATCCCGATCGACCCGTTCTACCTCACGTGGGTGGCCCGTAAGTACGGCATGACTACCCGCTTCATCGAACTAGCGGGCGAAGTGAACACCGCGATGCCGACCTACGTGGTCAGCCGCATCGGGGACGCGCTCAACGACCAGGGCCGCGCCGTGAAGGGCAGCCGCGTGGCGATTCTGGGCATGGCGTACAAGAAGGACGTGGACGACCCGCGCGAATCGCCCGGCTTCGAGTTGATGGACCTACTTACGAAAAAGGGCGCGGTCGTCACCTACAACGACCCGCACATCCCGACGCTACCCAAAATGCGCCACTGGCCGAACCTGCAAATGGACAGTTCCGCCCTGACGCCGGAGTTCCTGGCACAACAAGATTGCGTGCTGATCGCCACCGACCACAGTGCCTACGACTACAGCTTCATCACCCAACACGCCAAGCTCGTCGTCGATACCCGCAACGCCACCAAGCGCGTGACCGTGGGGCGCGAAAAAATCCTGCGGGCGTGAGAAGACTTTTTCACCACGGAAGGCACGGAAATGACGGAAATAGAAGTCATGAAAAGAAGTGAGTGTGGCAAGGCATTCAAGAGATACTTTGCTGCACTGAATGATTCTGATTTATTCCGTCATTTCCGTGCCTTCCGTGGTTAATTCTCTTACCTAGTGCGTGTCGGGTGTAAACTATTTGCATGTCCCACGAAGCCTTTCTGCGCACGATCATTGCCCAACCTGACGATGACTTGCCCCGTCTCGTCTACGCCGATTGGCTCGACGAAAACGACGACCCGGCCCGCGCCGAGTTCATCCGCGTCCAGTGCGAACTCGCCCACCTCCCCGACGACGCCGAACGCCGACCGATGCTCGAAGACCGCGAACACGAACTCCTCTCCGAACACGAACCCGCCTGGCTCGGAAGCGATTTGATCGGGCTACAAGAGTGGGAGTTCCAGCGGGGGTTTCTGCATTCGGTGACGGCGCGTTTGGATGACTTGATGTCGTATCCGGATTCGTTTCACCAACTGACCACGGTTCGAGACTACACACCGACGGAACGAGTTGGAGGGACAGTACCAAAAGACCTTCTCCGTAGCCCATTGTTCGCCCGGTTGGAATCATTCGATCTATCCCAATTCGGTCACTTCGATCAGACGTTGGATGGTCTACTCACGAAAGACAGGTTTCCCGCGCTGAAACGGTTTAGTACACCGAGAATCCTTAGAAATGATCGACTCGGATCAAGACTTAAAAACTGGCCAGTCATTTCACAGCTTCAGTCGCTCATTCTGAGTGGCTCCGAAACTCGGGATTGGCAGAATCCATTCGATACACAAGAGTTAGTTAGCGGATTGGCCACCAGCCAATTATCTGAATTGTTGGCGCATGATTGTGACATCAGTGTCGATGGATTGTGTAGATTGTTAGCAGCACCGTTTGCGGCTAATTTGAAGTCACTTGACATTTCACGATGTCCAGTTGATGAGGAAGGGTTGCGAGCGTTTCGAGACGCGAACCCAGCAATGAGGCTGAGGCGGTTAGATGTCTCCATCACGTTGCTTGCGGAGTTCTGTTTACCGGCGCTGTTGAATTCACGTTGTTTAAAAGAGATGACCGAACTTGAAATCAACCAGTGTGACAGGGCTGTGTTTGGACATGGTATGGAGATATTATCGAATTCCCGCTACTGGTCGCAAGCGAAAGAGTTTCGTGCGAGTCATGGATACATTACAGCCACAAATTTGGAACCGCTGTGCCGTGTGCAGGGTTCACCGAACTTAAAGATACTTGATCTCGTTCACAACAGCCTGGGAACGGAAGGCATCAGGCTATTGTGTGAAGCGCCGTGGGCGAGTGGCTTGACGTGGCTGGGTTTGACAGAGAATCATCTCGATGATAACTCAATTCAACTCATCGCCGAATCCGGACGATTTCTCAAGTTGAGGACTTTGCATCTCGGAGACAACTGGAATTTCGACGCTAACCATGAGCATCACGCAATAACCGATGCCAGTGCCTTTGCGATTGCCAATTCGACTCAGTTTGCGAATCTGCGCATCCTCACAGTTGGCAGTAATTCGATTACCGAACGTGGTGTCGAAGCGTTAATGTACTCTCCACACTCGAACTTGTCAGGGCTGGGTCTTCAACGTTGCGAGTTGACGAAACAGGCTACTGATCTGTTCGCCACTTCGCCACGCCTTAAGCGAATGACTTGGTTGGATTTATCGGCCAACGACTTGCCTGATAACGCACTTCTCCCGCTTGCGGAATCGCCGTATCTATCGCGGTTGTGTGAACTCGACATTCGCGGGTGCGGTGCTAGTGATCGGGTGCGGGAAATCTTGCGCGAACGCCTGGGTCCGCGCCTGAGCGACTGAGTGCGGTGGCGGGTTGGGGGAGGGGTTCTATAATGAGATTTCGCGTGCGGGAATTTCGCCCTTATTTGGAATGTGCCACGATGACCGAGCTGAGTTCGTTCGAGTTGATGAAGCCGGTTTACA
>JANLRE010000590.1:0-1514 GCA_031368205.1 Fimbriiglobus sp.
ATTCCGGGGATTTGCTCGAAATAACACTTTGTCACGTCGGCGAGGGTCGAGCCGAAACGGGCGACGACTCGATCCACTGTTCCCGGCCCGATGCCAGGAAAACGGGTCAGTTCATCGACGGAGACCGACCGGAGATGCCGATGGTACAGGTCTGCTTCAATCCGGTGGACCTCGCCACGGTCAGCCGGTTGCAGGAGTTGTTCGCGTCGGTTGTTCAACCCGGCAACGTGCTGTTCCAAACGCCGCACCCACCGGACCGCGTCGGTCTGTTGAAACCGCCAGTAAAAAACGCCGATGACCGCCCCAAGTATCAAGAGCACGAACGACAGCAGGGCGAAATCGTTCATAATTTGCACACCTGTCAACCGACTCTGCCACCGTGCAACAATTGTCCGTCTTCCTGATACTATCTTGATCTCATATCGTCATCACCATTCATAGGACTGATTTGCAGGAATTCAACTAACGTCTTGCTAACCGATTGTGGCGGAGGGGTGCAGTCAGCCACTTAGCGGGCCGCGATTACTCCATTGCTTCGGCGGCGATCTTCTTGTAAATCTCGATGGCGTTGTGGAACGTCTTTTTCGCCTCGGGGCGTTCGTCGGGTTTGATGTTGTTCTCGCGGACCTTCCAGAGTTGCTCGATCACGCCGATGCACCACTTGGCGCTGTCGCGGGACGCTCGGATCGGTTGGCCGTCCACTTTCACGTACACCGGGTTGGTGTGCATTTGCGGGAAACTACGGATGGCGACCCAACTACTTTTCGTCGGCGTGAAGTCGAACGCAATGTCGTGAACTTTCTGATCGGCGGGGACTTGCTTTTTCGCCACGACTTGGCCGTTGACGACGAGTTCGACGAGCCGCGTGTCCGTCGGCGCTTGTCGCCCGCCGACGGACGTACCGAGGGCCATCTCTTTGTCGAACGCCACCTTCGCACTCACCGGGAGTTTCGTCCCGGCCTTCACGTCAACCGTGTCGCCGAGTTTGCCGACGCCGACTTGGAAGTTGAAGCAGTGCGCATAGCCGTCGGAGACATACGATTTCCCGGCGGCGATGCCTTTGCAGAACGCGCCGTACTCGACCATCTCCACCTTGCCGAGATCGACGTACACCCGCCCTTGCCCGACGCGGCTGCCGGTGATGCACGGGAAGTCCGTCTCGCCGGACGCCTTCAACGGGAAGCCGCAATTCATGAGGTGGTACCAACAGTTCCACTCCGCCACGCGGTCCGTGTCCATCGCGCTGATGAAGTCGCAGACGCCCATCGCGGTCGTCACGCAGACCTCCTGGGCGCCGATGCCGTCCATGTTCGGGATCAGCAAGTTGGGCAACTTTTGCAGTTGGCGGTCCGTCCCCTTGCGGAGTTCGACCTCCGTGACCGTGCCGTCGCGGTCCGCGTCGAGCGTGTCGAACGCCTCCGGCAACGGCCACGTGCCCACATCGGCCTCATCCTTCGTGATGTGGCCCTTACCGCCCTTGTCCAGCGCCACGAACAGCCGTCGCGTGCTGGCTT
>JANLRE010000624.1:0-13283 GCA_031368205.1 Fimbriiglobus sp.
CTGACAGAACGGCCCCTTCAGGGCCGAAATCGAAGAGAATGACGGCGATTTGTTTAGTGTTTCACACCGCAAACTAGGCCCGCCGCACGATGCACTATAACCGCGTCTACCTCGAATCCATTGGCTACGAGCTACCGCCGGTTGTGATTTCCACGACCGAGTTGGAAGCTCGTTTGAAGCCGATTTACGACGCCCATCGGTTACCGATGGGTCAACTGGAACTACTCACGGGCATTACCGAACGCCGGTGGTGGGAGCCGAACTATCGGCTGTCGCAAGGTGCGACGGCTGCGGGGCAGAAGGCGCTGGCGAAAGCCCGGTTCAACCCCAAAGATGTTGACATCCTCATTTACGCTGGCGTGTGCCGCGAGCAGTACGAACCGGCCACGGCGTGTGCCGTCGCCGCGAATCTCGGCATCAGCACCGACGCGACGATGTACGACCTCAGCAATGCGTGCTTGGGCGTGTTGAACGGCGTGATCGAAGTGGCGAACCGCATCGAACTGGGGCAGTGTCGCGCCGGGTTGGTGGTCAGTTGCGAGACGGCCCGCGAGATTAACGAAACGGCCATCGACAACCTGAACGAGACCAAGTCACTCGACGTGTTCCGCTCCTCGCTCGCCACGTTCACTGGCGGTTCCGGTGCGGTGGCGATTCTTGTCACCGGCGAAGACATGGCACCGTCCCGTCGGCGCCGGTTGGTCGGTGGAGCGGCGAAGAACGCGCCGGAACACCACAATCTGTGCAAGTGGGGCGTGCGGTCGATCCTGCCGACTTCCGTGGGCCGAATGATTGAAAACAAAGTCCCCGCCGTGCTCGATCAAGTTCTCGGCACGCAAGCCGGGACACTGGTGAAGAGCGGCTACTCGCTCGGCATGAAGCACGTCATGATGCCGTTCATGGAAACCCACGCGGGCGAAGTGCTGAAGTTCGGCGTCGATCTCGGCACGCGAACCTGGGTGACGTTCCTGACGAAACTCGGCTGGGCGAAGGAGCAGATCGACAAAGTCATTTGCCACCAAGTCGGCGCCGGGCACCGTGACGCGATCCTGAAGGGCTTCGGCATATCGCCGGACAAAGACTTCAACACGTTCCCGTTCCTCGGCAACATCGGCACGGTGTCGTTGCCGATGACGGCGGCCATTGCGGAAGAACGCGAGTTCCTGCAACCCGGCGACCGCGTCGGGTGGCTCGGTATCGGCAGCGGGCTAAATTGCCTCATGTTGGGGATCGAGTGGTGAATTCGTTGTACCCGTTTACACCACTACCACGACCGCCCCGGCGGTCGTTTGCACTTCCTGGACGAAGGCACCGGCCACCCGGTCGTGATGGTCCACGGCAACCCGACCTGGAGTTTCTACTTCCGCAACCTGGTGCTCGCGCTGCGGGGAACCCATCGGTGCATCGTGCCGGACCACCTCGGTTGCGGGCTGTCCGACAAGCCGACGGCGGCGCAGTACGACTTCAGTTTGAAATCGCGCATCGACGATCTCGACGCCTTGCTGGATCACCTCGGCGTGACGCAAAACATCACGTTGATCGTGCAAGATTGGGGCGGGATGATCGGAATGAGCTACGCCGCCCGGCACCCCGGACGCATCAAGCGGATCATCGCCACCAACACCGGCGCGTTCCCACTCCCCAAGTCGAAGGGCTTCCCGTGGCCCCTGTGGCTGGGGCGGAACACCGCATTCGGGGCTTGGCTGATCTTGCACCGCAACGCTTTCTGCCGCGCTGCTGCCAAGTGGTGCGTGACCCGCAAGCCGCTGCCGCCCGAAGTCCGCGCGATGTACCTGGAGCCATACGACACCCCCGCCCACCGGCTGGCGGTGCTGAAGTTCGTGCAAACAATTCCGCTGACCGCACGCGATCCGGGCTACGACATCGTCAGTGACACCGCAGCGTCACTCGCTAAGTTTGCCGCGACGCCCACGCTGCTGCTGTGGGGGATGCGCGACTTCGTGTTCGACAAGCATTTCTTGGCGGAGTTCCAACGCCTCATGCCGCACGCCGAAACCCACACGTGGCCGGACTGCGGGCACTACTTGTTTGAGGACGCCACCGACGAGGCTATCCTGAAGGTGCAAGACTTCCTGACGAAACACCCGATCGGAGGGGACTGACAATGGGCCGCGTGACCGTGGAATTTGAGCTGTCCAATTACGCCGACATGGTGTTGCAGGAAGCCGGTTACCTCGATCACGTCCGTCGGGTGACACTGTGTGGGGTGATCGACACGAGCGTGATGAAGCTTGTTCTGCCGCAACGTGTCTGTGAGACGATCGGGCTGCCGATGAGAGGGCAAGCCGTCGTCAGCGATGCCCACGTTGCGTTTAACGGTCGCGGAGGCGTGTTCAGTGCCATCGTCAAACCGACTCGATCCGATGCGCTGATCGGCGCGATCGTGATGGGGGACTTGGATATGATCGTCGATGATTCTGGCCAAAAAGTGATTCCTCGTGACCCCGACCACATCCTGACCGAACTCGAATGACAACGCCTCCCGTCAATGTCGCGTCTCATCTGGTTCGCCTGGCGGCCACGGAACCGACACGGGCGGCGATTCATGTTCCGCGCGGGGTTGTGAAGTACGACGGACCGAGTGAATACACCTCACTGACTTTCGCGGAACTGAACGCCGATTCGGACGCGATTGCGCACGGCTTGGTGAAAGCGGGGATCACACGTGGGACGCGGACGGCGCTGATGGTGCCGCCGTCGATCGACTTTTTCTCGCTCACGTTCGCGCTGTTCAAAGTCGGTGCCGTCCCAGTTTTAATTGATCCGGGGATGGGCGTCAAGAACCTTGGCAAGTGCCTAGCGGATGCGGAGCCGGAAGCGTTCATTGGCATCCCGAAAGCGCATCTCGCCCGTCGCATTCTTGGTTGGGCGAAGCCGTCGATTCGCACCACCGTGAACGTCGGGGCGGGGCGATTCTTTTGTCGCCATTCGGTGCGTTCTATCCGTGACAGTGGCATGTCACTCGGCGCTTTTCCGATTCCGGACCAGACCCGTGACGACACCGCTGCAATCCTCTTCACGAGCGGTAGCACCGGGATTGCGAAGGGCGTGGTCTACACGCACGGTATCTTTGCCGCTCAAGTCGAGATGTTGAAATCGACCTACGGCATCATGCCGGGCGAAGTCGATCTTTGCACGTTCCCGCTGTTCGCGCTGTTCGGCCCGGCGCTCGGTATGACGTGCGTGATCCCAGACATGGACCCCACCCGTCCCGCCCTGATTCACCCACGAAAAGTGGCTGCCCAAGTGAAACAGTTTGGCGTGACGAACTTGTTCGGTTCGCCTGCTGTCATCCGGCGGCTCGGGCAATTAACCAGTGACAACGCACCGTCATTGGCAACGCTTCGCCGCGTCATCTCCGCCGGGGCACCCGCGACCTCAGCGGCGTTGGATGAGCTAACGAAAATCATCCCGCATGAAACTGAGATTTTCACCCCCTACGGTGCAACCGAATCGCTGCCAGTTGCCAACATCGGCAGCCGAGAGATTCTGCGTGATACCTACTACTTGACGATCCTGGGACGCGGCGTGTGCATCGGGCGCCCAGTCGAGGGGATGCAAGTTTATGTGATCCCGATTTCGGATGATCCCATTGCGGAGTGGAACGAATCGAGTTGCTTGCCGAACTTTGAAATCGGTGAGTTTGTCGTGCGTGGTCCGGTGGTGACGCGCGAATACTTTCGCCGACCGGACGCCACGAAACTGGCCAAAATCCGGGACGCCAAAACCGGCGAGATTCTTCACCGGATGGGCGATGTCGGCTACTGGGATGAAGAGGGGCGGCTGTGGTTTTGTGGGCGAAAATCGCATCGAGTCGTGACACCGTGGGGTACACTCTTCACGGATCAAGTCGAACCGATCTTCAACGCGATCTCTGGTGTTTTCCGCACAGCACTCGTCGGAGTGAAACGCGAAGGCGTGGTGTATCCGGTGTTGTGCGTCGAATGTTACGGACAACAGTTTTCGCGTGACCTCCTATGGTCACTAGGCTGCCGATTCATCCACACCAATCCCATCGTCACCTTCCTGAATCACCCCGGTTTCCCGATGGACGTGCGGCACAACTCGAAGATCTTCCGCGAAAAGTTGGCGGCGTGGGCGGATCGGAAGTTGGGCAAAACGTGGCGACCTGCGAACGCGGTCAAGGGGGCGCCATGAAAGCATTGGTCACGGGCGGCGGTGGGTTTCTGGGCGGGCGGATTGTGCAGAAGTTGCGTCAACGCGGTGACACGGTGCGGTCCTTCACCCGCACTGTGTACCCGTGGTTAAGTGACCTGGGCGTTGAACAATTCTCCGGTGATTTGTCCGATGTCAACGCGGTGTCACAGGCCGTAGCGGGGTGTGATGTCGTGTTCCATGTCGCGGCGAAGGCGGGCGTCTGGGGACGGTATCAGGACTATTACCACACCAACACACTCGGCACGCAACATGTGATTGCCGCGTGCAAAATCCAACGGGTTCCCCGACTGGTTTACACCAGCACGCCTAGCGTGGTTCATTCTGGAATCAGTGTGGAAGGTGGTAACGAATCGTTGCCCTACCCGAAGCGCTTTGATGCCGAGTATCCCGCATCGAAAGCTCTCGCCGAACAAGCCGTGTTGGCCGCAAACGGGCCGGAGTTGAGGACCGTGGCACTACGTCCGCACCTGATCTGGGGGCCGGGCGATCCGCACCTAATTCCCCGTGTGATTGCGCGGGCCAAGGCGGGTCGGTTGAAGCGAATCGGCACGCACCCCATCTGCGTGGATATTACCTACGTGGACAACGCGGCGGACTCGCACTTGCTCGCCGCCGACAAGCTGACCTACGGTTCGCCGATCTGTGGCAAACCGTATTTCATCAGCGACGGCCAGCCGGTCGATTTGTGGGAGTTTCTCAACCGAGTGCTGGCAATGGCCAAAGTGCCGCCGGTTACGCAAAGCGTGCCCGTGTGGAAAGCGAAACTCGCCGGACTGCTGTTAGAGCGGGTCTACAAAGCACTCCACTTGTCCGCCGAACCACCGATGACGCGGTTCATCGCCTCCCAACTCAGCACGTCGCATTGGTACGACATCACGGCGGCGCGGCGCGACTTGGGCTACGTGCCGCACGTCGGGGTTGACGACGGGTTGCGCCGACTGGCCAGAACTTTTGAGGCTACTTGAACGGACTGGCGACGCCCTTCGGGCTGGAATGAATCGCCGATTCCTTGCCGGGCTTAGTCGTCCCGTAGGGGTTGTAAAGCGGGTCGGCCACAAGTACGCCCATCCAACTCGCCATGATCGCGGTCTTGGCGTAACACTCGACCACGGTGTACTTCCCGGTGACCAAGTAACCGAAGAATTCCGCCGGTTTGGGGAAGCCGATCGTATACGGTTCCGCAACCGGGCCGATCGTCACGGCCACGCCATCCTTCAGCAAGTTCGGGCACCAGATTTTCGATGTCGTATCGCGCAAGGTTAAGGCCTCTGAACTGGCGAGATGCCACGCCACTGCACCTTGAACATACTTGCAACATGGAACGTAATTCGCTAGTGAATACCAACCCGTGTAGAGGGCCGCATCCGGGCAGGTGTCCGCTTTGAACACGTCCGGTTTGTCGTCCAATGTCACATCTAGATTTGCCGCTTTCAGGATCGCGGCGGTTTCGCGGAACGATTCGTCGTAGCCTTCGTACCCCGTGCCTTCCTCGCCCGGCTTCTTCGGGTCGAACGCAATCCCGCGCGCGTCCACGTAGGCTTTGCCCTTCAACCCGCCCGCAGCTTCGACGGCCATCGCGTCGTCCACAAGCCGCATCGCAATCGCCGGTGACGGCCCGTCCAACCGGGATGTCATTAAGACCAACTTGGCGCGATCGCGCTTGGCTTCGGGGTATTGCCAATTCAGCGGGTTCACTTGAAAGCGTTGCAGTTCATACGGCGGAAACCACAGCAGCATCAACTCGGAATCGACGGCGGCTTGGGATTCACCATGCGAAAGTCGATAAATGGTTTCGTTCGTTTTCTTCGCCGATTCCCGCGCAGTCGCTAGTTTTTCGGCATCCACCGGCTTGGCTTTTTCCAATTCCGCGATGTGCATTTGTAGTGAGTCTAACTCCGGTCGCAGTTTGCCAACATCGGCTTTCTCTTCAGCCGTCATCTCTTGTAACCCAACTCGTAGCGGCACGCCATAAACCGTCAGCAGCACCTTGATGCTCTCTTTGCGGTCCTTCAAAAACTCTTTCAGCGGCGCCACCAGTTTCTTGTCGTAGTCGGGTCGGGTGATGTCTTCCGTACTTGGCAGGTCGAGCAGAATCAGGTTCTCACGCGGCACCTTCCGCTTCGCCAAGTAATGCTCCGCCACGTCTTTTGACGCGGGCATGTTCTTGTTGCCGATGACCACCACGTCCTTCGGCTCCAACGCCACGGCGCTGGTCGTCGCCATGAACAAAACAAGCAGTGCGATACGCATTGAGGTCTCCGGGATGGCTGTGCGTCCCATTTGTTGATGTCGATCTCTATGTGTTTTCAACCCCAACGGGGTTGTTCCATTAGCCCAGGGTGAAACCCTGGGACGCGGGAACCCTGGGACGCTTCCGGGCAATGCGTGCTGCTCCCAGGGTAACGGACCTTCGGTCCGCAACCCTGGGCTAATGGAACAACCCCGGTGGGGTTGAAAACCGTTTCTGCAAACGTCGTGTCAATTCGGTTCTTGTGTCCACCACGCTTCGCCCAATCTCTACTCCGCAATTCTGGACGGTCCCGCGCCCGGATACAAGAGACGCAACCGATGAAGTCGCGTTTTCCTACAATGCTGTGCAATGGTTGTCGTTCGTTTCACACGCAGGAATTTTGGGTATGGCTACCGCAGACATTGGGTTGATCGGCCTCGCGGTGATGGGGGAGAACCTCATTTTGAACATGGAATCGCACGGGTACACGGTGGCGGTCTTTAACCGGACTACGAGCAAGGTGGACGAGTTCATTTCTGGGCGGGGGAAGGGGAAGAAGCTCGTCGGCACGTACACGCTGCCGGAGTTGGTGGCCTCGCTGAAGAAGCCGCGTAAGGT
This sequence comes from Fimbriiglobus sp., assembly GCA_031368205.1. Taxonomy (GTDB): domain Bacteria; phylum Planctomycetota; class Planctomycetia; order Gemmatales; family Gemmataceae; genus Fimbriiglobus. The sequence continues at coordinate 7,049 of JANLRE010000624.1, forward strand.
CATGTTGATGGTCCAAGCGGGCAAGCCGGTCGATGCGGTCATTGAACAACTCGTGCCGTTGTTGGAACCGGGCGACATCATCATTGACGGCGGCAACTCGAACTTCTCGGACAGCACGCGGCGGACGAAAGACCTGCTCGCCAAGAAGTTGCTGTTCGTCGGCACCGGCGTCAGTGGGGGCGAAGAGGGGGCGTTGAAGGGGCCGTCGATTATGCCCGGTGGCAACCCGGATGCGTGGCCGCACGTGAAGCCGATCTTCCAGGCGATTAGTGCGAAAGTGGACGGCAACGTGCCGTGTTGCGATTGGGTCGGGCAGGAAGGCGCCGGGCACTTCGTGAAGATGGTTCACAACGGCATCGAGTACGGCGACATCCAACTGATTTGCGAATCGTACCAGTTGCTGGCCGGGCTACTCGGGCTGAACGCGGCGGAGTTGTCGAAGGTTTACGGCAAGTGGAACACCGGGGCGCTCGACAGCTACCTCATCGAAATCACCCGCGACATCTTCGGCTTCGTCGATCCGGAGACGGGCAAGCCGATGGTCGATTTAATCCTGGACACGGCGGGGCAAAAGGGCACCGGGAAGTGGACCGTGAACTCCGCGCTCGACCTCGGCGTGCCGCTCACGCTCATCGGCGAGGCGGTGTTTGCCCGGACGTTGTCCTCTCAGAAAGACGAACGAGTCGCGGCCAGCAAAATCCTCGGCGGGCCGACGCCACACTTCACAGGTGACCGCGAACAACTCATCGCTGATGTGGAAATGGCCCTGTACGCCAGCAAAATCATGAGCTACGCCCAAGGCTTCGCGCTGATGCGGGCGATGGCGAAAGAAAGCGGTTGGACCATCAACAACGGCGGCGTCGCGCTCATGTGGCGTGGCGGCTGCATCATCCGCAGCGCGTTCTTGGGCAAGATTAAAGAAGCCTTCGACCGCAGCCCGGACTTGGCGAACTTGCTCATCGACCAATACTTCGCCGCCGAAGTTGGCCGGGCGCAAGCGGGCTGGCGGCGGGCAATCGCGGCGGGGATTGCGAGTGGCGTCCCGATGCCCGCGATGTCAGCGGCGCTGTCGTATTACGACGGCTACCGTTCGGCCCGGCTCCCCGCGAACTTGCTCCAGGCCCAACGCGACTTCTTCGGCGCCCACACCTACGAGCGGACCGATAAACCACGCGGCCAGTTCTTCCACACCAACTGGACCGGGCGCGGCGGCCACACCGCGAGCACGACGTACAACGCTTAACTCACACAGTTCACCACGAATCACACGAATCGAACGAATCAAGCAGAAGCACTGTTAACCACGGAAGACACGGAAATCACGGAACTTGAAAAACCACGGATCAGAAACTGGAATTGTGCATTCCCATTCTGTTTTTCGGATTCCGTGATTTCCGTGTCTTCCGTGGTTAAATTCGGTTTCGGATTTCATTCGTTCGATTCGTGTGATTCGTGGTGATGAAGCTTCGCTATCAGGAGTACCGCATGGCAGCGCCAAATGTACCGAACCAAGACCCGTACTGGTGGGCAGAACCGCCGTTGAAGGAGCGCCTGTTGCGTGACCCCGCAGCGGTGCTGAAGGAACGTGGCATCACCGCCCCAGTAGGGTTGCATCCGCAAATCGTCCACGAGGCGTTGCGGATCGTGTCGTTGCTTTGGGTCGAAGGCAAGGTGGTGCCGCTCGAACGCTTCTACATCGACCCGTCGGACGAGGGGTTGCTGTTCGGGCGGGGCGTGTGGGAATCGACGAAGACGATTAAAGGCGTGCCGTGGCTGTGGAAGGAACACATTGCCCGACTCGTGAAAACCGCCGCGCTCGTGGACATCCAAATTGCACCGGAGCGATTACCGGACAGCAAGCAAGTCGCGGAGTATGTGGCACTGTTGACGGGGCAAGATGTCGTCATCCGGCTCAACGTCACCGCCGGGCGACCGGGGCAAACCGGGGTGGTGTGGATGAGCGCGTCGCTACGCCCCGCTCCTTCGACTGCGGTGCGATTAAAGAGCCTGCTCACGCCGGTGTTCAAGGACCAACCGTACTTGGCGTGGAAGACGTTCCAATACGCGAGCCGGTTGCGGATCGGCCAGGAAGCGGGCAAGGCGGGGTTTGATTCTTCGCTGATGTTGGACCCAGATCACAACGTGCTGGAAGCCGCGCACGCCAACATCTTCTTCCGGTTGAAAGACGGCTGGGTCACGCCGTCACTCGGCGACGGCTTGTTCCTCCCCGGCACGGTCCGCCAACACGTTCTCGACCACGCCCCGGTCATCATCCGCGAGCAAGTGATCCCACTTAGCATGATGAGCGAAGTGACTGAAGCGTTCGTCACCAACAGCAACGTCGGCATCGTCCCCGTGACGCAAATCGACGACCACAAGTACCCAGTTGGGCCAGAAACCACGAACCTCATCAAGTGGATTGCCACAACGTGAAAACGGTGGGTGGCGTCTGGTTCGGATGGATCATCAGGCTTTGATTTTTACCCTCTGTTGGGTGGTAACTGCAATGGCTCGAAAGCGATCAGACGATGACGATGATCGCCCCCGTTCGCGGCGACGCATCAATGACGACGACGACGACGATGATGACCGTCCCCGGCGTCGGTCTTCGGCAAAGAAAAGCGGAGGAACTTCGGCGGTCACAATTCTGCTCATCTTGGGCGGGGTGTTTCTTGTCATCGTGTTGATCTGCGGTGGAGTCGGGTTGTTTTTCTACACGACCGCTGTTCGTGCCGTCGCCGTGAAGCAACAGCAAGTGGCAACCCAAGCCGAGCAACAGGTTAAAGCTGAAGAGAACACGGACCAAGCGCGGGCGAAGAAAATCGTGGACCAATGGGTGTCGAACGTCACAAAATCGCAGTTCTCGGAAGCCTACGCGCTCACCTCGCCAAACTATCGCAGCAAAGTGACCCAGGCGGAGTTCACGGTTTTGTTGAAGCCACTCGCAGGGGAGTTCTCGACGATTGCGCCCAGCGTCGTCCTGGAAGAACCCTTCGCAGCGAAGACCGGAACGTCGTTCGGATTCAAGCTATTCTGGACCGGGACGCAAGACGTGAATTTCCAAGTGAAAAACGACAACGGCAACTGGCAAATCGACCAAATCGCAACGAAGCTCAGTTGGTTCGGCGAGGTCAAGCAAAAGCAGAAGTGATTTTTGCGATCGAAAGCTGTGGGGTGGGAGGCGTTTCTTCCAACAAAGCTTGTCTTCGGCGGTTCGTGCTTGCAATCTGTTGCCGCGTGGCTTATGCCATACACTCATTGAAACTGCCGTCGATTTCACCCGGAAGGTTGTGGTTCCGCATGTCGATGCCCGTAGTTCTGTTTGCGATCATTGCGAGCATCATCGCGGCGTGTGCGGTGGGGGTCGTCGTGAGCCGGAGCGTGGTGCGGGCGGCGGTGTGGCTGCTGTTCACGCTCATCGGCGTGAGCTTGCTGTACTTCCTGCTGGGGGCGGAGTTCCTGGGGGCGTCGCAACTGATTGTGTACGTCGGCGGGACGCTCGTGCTAGTCGTGTTCGGGGTGATGCTGACCAGCCAAGGGCCGTTCTCCGGGCACCGGGTGAAGTTGATGGAATGGTTGCTCGGCGGGACGATCGCGGCAGCGCTATTCGAGTTCTTGGTGATGACCTCACTCAGCGTGGGGCAACCCGCATCATCCCCCGCCGATGGCCCGCTACCCGGCGTCGGCCCACTCGGGATGACGTTCCTGGGCGTGGCGGACCCGGCAACGTCGCCACGCGGCTTGGCGTTCCTGCTGCCGTTTGAAATCGTGTCCGTGCATTTGCTGGTCGTGCTAATCGCCGCGGCGTACTTGGCGCGAGCGAAACGCCGTCCGGTTGACGTGACACCCGACACCCGATTACCCGATACCCGATCATGAATGACATCGGCCTGACACCGTGCTTGATTCTCTCCGCGTTTCTGTTCGCGTGTGGCATTCTCTGCTTCGCCACGAAGCGGAACGCCATCGGCATCTTGATGGGCGTGGAGTTGGTGTTGAACGCGGCGAACGTCAACTTCGTGGCGTGTGCCCGGTTCGTGCCGTCGTTTCAGTTGGAGGGGCAAGTCTTCGCGGTGCTGGTGATCGTGTTAGCAGCAGCGGAAGCGGCGGTGGCGTTGGCAATCTTCTTGAACTTCTACAACAACCACGCCACGGTTGATGTGGACGAAGGCCACGATTTGAAAGGGTGATCGTCCGTACCATGTTCGACCTCTTCCACGACATTCCGGGTCGGTTGTTCGTCGCCGCCACGCTGTTACCGTTGCTCGCCGCAATCGGGTTGTTGCTGGCCGGGACTGTGCGTCGATTGAACAACCCGATAACCACACTCCCCCTTTTCGCGTCTCCTTCTGGTCTCCCCCCGCAAGCGTCTCCTTCTGGTCTCCCCCCGTCTGCGGGGGGATTAAGGGGGGTGGAACCTTCCACCCCACCCCAGCCCTCCCCGCAAGCGGGGAGGGAGGCAAAACTACCGACCAAAGTCGGCGGCTACGTCACACTGTTGGCAATGATCGCGGCAACCGTTTGTGCAATCACCGGACTCGTCACATTCTTGAACGAACCGCATTCGGACCCGACACGGTGGGCGGAGCGAACGGACTGGCTGCACATCGGTGCATCGAAGCTCGACAAGCCCTCCACGGCTTTGCAATTCGGCTATCGCGTGGATCGACTGAGCGCCGTGATGGTCACGATGGTCACGGTGGTCACGTCGCTTATCATGTTGTTTTCGATCGGCTACATGGCGGACGAAGCGAAGCCGGTTGTGGACGACCACGCGATTCACCACAAGCGGCGCGGGCGGTTCGGCGAGTTCTTTCTGTACCTGTCGCTGTTCGCGTTTTCGATGTTGAACCTGCTGATCGCGGATAACTTGATGCAAGTGTTCATCGGCTGGGAACTGGTTGGCGTGTCATCGTTCTTCCTGATCGGCTTTTACTCCGAACGCCCCACCGCAAGCACGGCGGCGAACAAGGCGTTCATCGTCAACCGCATCGGCGATGCCGGGTTCCTGGTCGGGATTGCGATTGCGTGGACGACGTTCGGCACGTTGAACATTCAGGAACTGATCGCCAACTTCGACGGCGGTCGCCCGGCATCGTTGACCGATTCGCTGTGGCTGGTCATGGGCTTGGGCATTTTTCTGGGCTGTGTGGGGAAGTCCGCCCAGTTCCCGTTGCACACGTGGCTACCGGACGCGATGGAAGGGCCAACGCCCGTTTCCGCACTGATCCACGCCGCGACGATGGTGGCGGCGGGTGTCTACCTCGTGGGCCGCTGTTACCCGCTGTTCAGCCCGGATTGTTTGCTGGTGATCGCGTACACCGGCGCCGTCACGCTGTTCCTGGCCGCGACGATTGCCACGGTGATGACCGACATTAAACGGGTTCTCGCGTACTCCACGATGAGCCAACTCGGGTACATGATGTTGGCACTCGGCATCGGCGCGTGGACGGCAGCGCTGTTCCACCTGTTGACCCATGCGTTCTTCAAAGCGCTGCTGTTCCTCGGCTCCGGCAGCGTGATCCACGGATTGCACCACGAACAAGACCTCCGCAAGATGGGTGGGCTACGCCGCAAGATGCCAGTCACGGCAGGTACGATGCTCGTTGGCGTACTGACGATCAGCGGCACGCCACTCCTGTCCGGGTGGTACAGCAAGGATCAAATTCTGTCCGCGTCGTTGGGCTACGGACTCGCCCACGATCGGCACATCCTGTTGTTCGTGATCCCACTCGTCACGGCGATGCTGACCGCGTACTACATGTTCCGCCTCTGGTTCCTCGCGTTTGCCGGCGCGCCACGTGACCACCACGTTCACGACCACGCCCACGAATCCCCGCGTTCGATGACGGTTCCGCTGATCGTGTTAGCAATCTTTAGCGTCGGAATCGGTTGGGGTTGGCCGCTGTGGGACGCGGAGGCCAGCATGGTTTCTCACTACTTGCACGCAGCCGAACCCAATAGCAGCACCGACTTCCACACAGCGCGCGAACTGGCCGAACACAACCATCTGCTTGCGGGCGGACTCGCGTTACTGGCCGCTGGCATCGGAGCTTTTTCTGCGTACACGTGGCACCGCTCCGGCTCGCTCATCAGCACGGGACAACCAAGCTCGGTACGAAAACTGCTCGAAAACAAGTGGTATTTCGACGAACTGTACGCGGCCCTGTTCCTGCGACCGATCGTGAACCTCGGTTCCATCACCGCCGCGTCCGACAAACGCCCCGCCAGTGAC